>CAJWSS010000001.1:0-32926 GCA_913045915.1 uncultured Alphaproteobacteria bacterium
CCACCTGACCAAGCGCGCCAAATCCCTGCACCATACCAAGCGCACCCCCCATGGTGGTTTTGCCAGCCGCATTGCTTGCCGCCGCCGACAACGCCGGGTTGCTAAAGCCAAATCCAAAACAAACAGCGGTGGTTACGATCAGCATTTGCACCAGCGGATAGTCATTCCCAACAAGCAATCCCACCGCCATAATAACGGTTAAAATTTGTCCGATCACCAACAAGCTGGCACCAAATCCCACTGTGCCGACCTCGCCAAACCGGCGGACCGCAGTATTTATCAACCCACCCTGCACCATAATGATACATACGCCGATATAGGTGAACAGCCAGCCGGTCTGGCGTGCGTCAAAATCCAGATAATCACGAAGCAACAGAACAAAAGAGGCCTCGACCTGCGCAAATGATAGGTTCAGGCAAAAAAACGCCAGCGCAAACAGCGCCAGTGGACTATGCATGATTGACGCCAGCCGCACACCCAGCGGTTGCTTTGCCGATGGTGTCATTTGCCGGTGGGCGGCGCTTTCTTCGATACGGATAGACAACGCCAACGCTAAAAATGAGAATCCAGCCGCCAGTAAAAATGGCGCCTGATGAAGCGGCCCACTGCCAACACCGCTCAGCAAACCGCCAAGGGCCGGACCAGCAACAAATCCAGTGCCAATGGCGGCGCCAAACAGCCCCATGTAACGTGCCCGTTCAGCAGACGCCACCCGGTCGGCGATAATGGCTTGAATCACGCCGGTATTCCCTGCCGCCAGCCCCGCCAAAATACGCGCCGCAAACATCTGTATGATGTCATCAGAAAAGGCAAACCATAGATGTGCCAGCGCATTGACAAACAGGCTGGCGATCAGCACCGGGCGCCGACCAATATGATCAGACAGCCGCCCCAATAGCGGATTAGACAAAAACATGGCCATGGCAAAAGACGCCAACAGCAGGGTCATAACACTTGCCGAAAGCCCCAATGTTTCAATCACTGTATAGGGCAGAACTGGGATTAACGCGCCGATGCCGACAAAATTTATGAATACAACAAGAAGCAGGGTAGGCATTGATCACTCTTTCGACATTGCCGATCCAGTTGAGCCACCAGACCGGTTGGCCAATTGACTGTTTGACCTTGACCGCTATGTCAATAGCAAGGCGCGGTTAATATTGGTTTGCGGTAAATACCTGATCAATGTCACCGTCCCAATCCTGACGGTATAAATCAAGCATCACTTCGGCTGGCGTTTTGCGTGTTTCAATAATGGTTTTCAGCGGCTGTAAAAACCCGGTTTCATCATTACCGCCATCATCACAAATACCGCGGCGACGTAACCCGCTGGTCGCGATCTCCACCAACCGGGCCGCCAGTTGATACACGTCTTCGCCAGCTAATTGACCATTTAACCCATCTGTCGCCACTGATAACCGCGCATTCATCACATCATCGGCCGAAATATGGGCACATAACGCCTCGGCTTCGGCTAGTGCGTCCTCATCATATAAAATCCCCACCCACAACGCCGGAAGCGCGCAAATATTGGCCCATGGGCCACTATCGGCGCCGCGCATTTCGATGAATTGTTTTAAGCGCACTTCAGGAAATGCGGTGGTGATATGGTCTTCAAAATCTGCCATATTCGGCGGCATGCCCTCAAAACCAGCCAAACGCGATGCCAGATAGTCGCGGAAAGACTGCCCGGCTACATCAATATAGTCGTCGCCGCGATGCAGAAAATACATGGGCACATCAAGGATATAGTCAATCCATTGTTCATAGCCAAAGCCGGGGTCAAACACACAGGCCGGCACACCGCAACGGGCATTATCTGTATCGGTCCACGCTTCGGCACGGGTCGATAACAGGCCCGATGGCTTGCCATCACGAAACGGGGAATTGGCAAAGAGCGCAGTGGCCACAGGTTGCAAGGCCAGCGAGGTACGGAATTTGCGGCGCATATCAACCTCGTCACTATAGTCAAGATTGACCTGCACCGTGCATGACCGCAACATCATATCAAGGCCAAACCGCCCGACCTTTGGCATATAGTTGCGCATGATTTTATAGCGGCCCTTTGGCATCCATGGAATATCGTCACGGCCCCATTTAGGCTGAAAACCAATGCCAAGCATGCCAAGCCCCAGCGCCGCGGTTACCGCCCGCATATGTTTGAGATGCCGCCCGGTTTCGGCGCAAGTCTGATGCAGATTGACAAGCGGTGCCCCAGATAATTCAAGCTGGCCGCCTGGCTCTAGCGTGACCGATCCCCCCTCGCCGTCTTTTAAACCAATAATATGGCCCTTTTCCATAATCGGGCGGGCTTTGTCACCGATATGAGTGCATAAGGCGCCGAGCATCGCGCCAACACCATCTGCGCCCTCATACGCAACCGGGCTGAAATCACCACGATGGAACAGGATTTTTTCGTGTTCAGTGCCAATACGCCAATCTGGCTTTGGCTTGGCCCCCGCCGCCACCCAATCGACAAGCTGGCTGGTATCAGTGATCACCGTACTGTGGTCGGCCATAAGCATGGGCTCCTGATCGTGGTTCTGCGATAATATCTGGCAACAGGCGCCGGAAGTTCAGCCGTTCCAATCGCCGCAGATGGACTGGTAACAAGACAGCGCCGCGATGGCGGCGGTATCCGCCCGCAATATGCGCGTACCAAGAGAAATTTTCAAACAATTCTTGCGCCCGCCTAATTGTTTGCGTTCAGATGGGGAAAATCCACCCTCTGGGCCAATAAGAATGGCGGCTTTATCATGTGCTGGGGCGGCGTGTAATGCCGCCGCAATATTATGTGCCGGGCTACCCGCACTCGCTTCATCGCACCAGATCAGCAACCGGTCATCTTCCATCTGATCAAGCACAGAAAACAACCCAGTAAATGCGCGGATATCGGCAATATCCATGCGCTCAGTCTGTTCTGCCGCCTCAATCGCATTGGCCGCTAGTCTTTCATCCTTGACCCGGCTGATCTGACAATAATCGGTGCGCACTGGCCAAATACAGCTCACACCCAATTCACTTGCCTTTTGCGCCATAAAATCAAGTCTGGCTTTCTTGACCGGGGCAAATAGCAACCACAAATCAAGACAGTCCATTTGGGGCTTTAACTGACTTTCAATATCTATGCTGCATTGCTTTTTGCCAATTTCGGCAATATGCCCGGCCCATTCCCCGTCATGACCATTAAACATCGACAGCGGTGCGCCGACGCCAAGACGCATCACATTGACCAGATAATGGCGCTGGGCATCCGACAGCGTCACGCGCTGGTGTGCCGCAAGTGGCCTATCAACAAATAACCGTGTCTTGGCGTTAAAATCCATCATCAGTTCGTTGTAAGCCCGATGTCAAAACAAGACAAGACAGCTTGAACAAGCCATGACGCCTGCACCCATCTGCAAATCTGTTTGGCTTTTTGCGTAAGCTTGGGTATCTCTAACAGCTATGCCGCAACCAGATCACCAGCACCCACAACACAGCGATATGCCAGCCACCGGTTGGTGGCGCATGCTACCACATTCACTGCACCGCTTTATTTATCTTGGTCGCTTTGACCGACCGATTGGCTGGTGGCTGTTATTACTGCCCGGCTGGTGGGTTATTCCCGTTGGCACCACCTCGGTGCCCCGCATGTGGTGGCTTATGGCCCTGTTTCTGGTGGGGGCGATCATCACCAGGGCGGCCGGCTGTGTGATTAATGATTTGTGGGACCGGCGGCTTGACCAACAGGTTGAACGAACCCAGCAAAGACCACTTGCATCAGGGGCGGTTTCGGTAGCTGGTGCGTTTATATTTTTGGGCATTCTCGGGGCGATTGGCGTTGGCATTTTATGGCAATTACCAGATATCGCCATTTATGTCGGTTTGGCCGCGGCGCCGCTTGTCATCATCTATCCGCTGGCCAAACGCATCACCTGGTTTCCGCAGTTTGTTCTGGGCCTGACATTTTCTTGGGGGGTCCCGCTTGGCTGGGCGGCCAGCACCAGCACCCTACCCGATATGCCAATTTTATGTATCTATGCGGCTTGTGTTGCTTGGGTATTCGGCTATGACACAATTTATGCGGTTCAGGATATGGCTGATGATGCCGCTATTGGTATCAAATCTTCGGCTCTTGCCTTTGCTCAGCATTTGAAAATTGCTGTTGGCGTGGCTTACGGACTGGCTATATCGCTGTTATGCCTTGGGCTTTATCTGAAGCTTGGCATGGGGTTTTGGCTGGCCGGCCTTGGTCTGATGGCGGGGCATCTTGCCTACCAAATTTATTGCCTCGACCCGGCAAGTGCGGCCACCGCTTTACGTCTGTTCCGGTCAAACCGTGATGCCGGGCTATTCTTGGTCGCAGCGCTGGTTATAACGCGGCTTGTTGGCTAACCGCCCCGAACCGCAGTTACAAGTAAGTTACAAAAACGCGTCAATCCCATTAACGCGCACCGATAACACCTGCCACGGCGGCGTTTCAGCAAACAGGGCATAATTTTTCAGCCCGGCTATCACCGCATCTCGGGCAGATTTTTCACGTTGGATATCAGTAATAAATTCGGCATGTGAGCGCGAATCATCACAACCGGTAAGCTGCCGGACGCGCGCCGCGGCCTCGGCCTGACTCACCTCTGGAAAACGCCGGCCAACGGCTGCAATCGCTGGCAAGGCCGCCGGGGCACCACCAGCATAATCAAGCACGCCAGCGCGGGCTGAATAACCAAAGACCGGCTGGTCTGGCACCTGCATATCATGCACAACATCCTGCATCATCACATAATCATAGGCGACGCCAATACCCTCGGTGCGGTGCATCTGTTCAAGCTGGTCCGGGTCAAGCCACGCCACATTTAAGCTGACAATACAGCCCGCACAGGGAAATGCGGTGCAGGGCACCGCCGCGTAAAAGCCAAGCATCGCCGCATGCACAATATCGCAATCAAATAATCTGGCTGGCGTCACCGGAATAATCGCGGCATCGCCGAATTTGCGGCGTAATTGCACAGGCGCACGGTTTGACCCAACCGATAGCACCGCTACCCGGCCATCAAAAATCCATTGATGGCGGTCAATCATCTGTTGATCGAGTTGGTAGAGCGCTCCATTTGCAAGCAGATACCCACCGGACGGCGCATGATAGGGATATAATCTGGCCCGGTCGACATCGGATAACATGGTCAGATAGGCATCGCCATCAGCCAACGGTACAAAATCAGCGAGCACATTATGCGGCAAGGCTGACACTTTCATCAATGCCAAGCGCAATATTCATATTTTGTACGGCCGCCCCAGACGCCCCCTTGCCCAAATTATCAAGCCGTGCAACCAGCCAAAACTGCTGGGATTTTGCATCTGAAAACACAAAAATTTCCATCGAGTCGGTATCCGCCAGCGCATCAGCCGCCAGCATCTTCGGCGTGTTTTCATCATTTGCACGGGCCGCCCCCATGCGCACCAGCGGTGCCGCCGCATACCAATCTGCATAGAGTTGATAAAGTTGGTTGGCCTCAACCGCGCCGGCGAACTGATCCGCATGTAGGGGCAAATGCACCAACATGCCCGCATAAAAATCGCCAACTGATGGCATGAAAATAGGCGGCGTCGTCAAACCGGCATAATGCGTCATTTCGGCAAGATGCTTGTGTGACAGGCTGGTGCCATAACTAAATTGCGGCGCCAATTCACCACTGTCATGTGCGCCAATCATTGATTTACCGCCCCCGCTATACCCGCTGACGGCCGGCACACTAAGACGGCTGTCAGCTGGCAACATACCGCTGGCGATCAATGGCTTGGCCAATGCCAAAAACCCGGTTGGATAACAGCCCGGGTTGGCAATACGCGATGCCGAGGCAATCATACCGCGCTGTGTGGCGGTCATTTCAGGAAACCCATAAACCCAATCACTGTCTACCCGGTGCGCTGTCGATGCATCAATAAAGCGGATTGACGCATCACCTTCTGCCAAAGCAACAGCGTCACGGGCGGCCTCGTCCGGCAGACATAATATGGTCATGTCACTGTCCTGCATCAGCTGCAAGCGGGCCTGTGGGTCCTTGCGCTGAGCATCATCAATATGCAGCATTTCGACATGCGGGTGGGCCTGCAACCGCGCCGCTACCTTGAGGCCGGTTGTGCCCGCCTCACCATCGATAAATATCCGAAAACTCATGCCGCAGTAATAAACCTATTCTCTGCCCACGACAAGCAGTTGAAATATCGGCCTATGCAGATTATGTGAGTACTCATGGAACAGACATATCAAACCCTTATCGGCCAGCTACTTGATGCGGCCAAATCCGCCGGGGCAAGCGGTGCTGACGCCATGCTCGCCCGTGGGCAAAGCACCAGTGTCAGCATACGCCATGGCAAAGTTGAATCTGCTGAACGGTCCGAGGATTTTGACATTGGTCTGCGGGTCTTTGTGGGCCAGCAAACAGCGTCAATATCCACCAGTCAACTTGATGCGGATAATATCAAGGATCTAGCCGCACGCGCCGTGGCAATGGCCAAACTGGCACCAGAAGACCCTTATGTGACATTGGCCAGCGCTGATCAGTTAGCCCAGCAAATACCAATGCTGGATATTTATGATCCAGCACAACCAGACGCTGATAGCCTGCGTCAACGTGCCAGCGAGGCAGAAGCCGCCGCGTTATCTGTCGATGGCATAACAAATTCGGATGGGGGCAATGCCGGTCATGGCGTTGTCGATGTGCTGATCGCCACCAGTAACGGCTTTTCAGCTGGCTATCAGCGGTCATCACATGGCGTATCTGCGGTTGTCATTGCTGAAAAAGATGGCCAAATGGAACGCGATTATGATTACAGTTCGGCAGTCTTCGAGACCGATCTTGATGCGGCCGATGCGGTTGGCAAAAACGCCGCAAAACGCACGCTTGAACGGCTTGGTGCCAGCAAGGCAAAAACCGGAAAATTCCCGGTCATCTATGACCGGCGGGTAGCCGCATCCCTTGTCAGCACATTAGCTGGTGCCATCAATGGCGCGTCAGTTGCCCGCGGCACAAGCTTTTTAAAAGACCAGCTAGGCAAAAAAATAGCGGCAGATGGATTGAATTTTATCGATGATCCGTTGCGGCCACGCGGTATGGCGTCACGACCGTTTGATGCTGAGGGCTGTCCGGTTCAGACCCGAAAAATGGTTGAAGATGGTGTGCTACAAGGATGGTTCCTTGATTTGTCATCAGCCGCCAAACTTGGACTTGCGGGCATGGGAAATGCCAAACGGTCGCTTGGCAGTGCCCCCAGCCCGGGAAGCAGTAATTTTTACCTGGAAAATGGCACAATCGGGCGTGATGATCTGATCGCTGATATTGATGAGGGGTTTTTGGTCACCGAATTAATGGGCAGTTCTGTTGATATGATCACTGGCGATTATAGCCGCGGCGCTGGTGGATTTTGGATATCAAAAGGCAAGATTGCACAACCAATCAGCGAGGCCACAATCGCCGGCAACTTAAAAGACATGCTGATGAATATCACAAGGGCCAACGACATTGATATGCGGGACAGCACAGCGGCGCCCTCGTTACGTATTGATGGTATGACGGTGGCGGGGTCATGAGCTGGCGCGCCCCAACCGGCCAGCGCCGTGGGGCGATTGACTGGATCGAATTGATTTTTAAGGACCATGGATTTCTGCGGGTCGCGTGGCATAATCAACACCAGATTGCCGATGGTGTCTGGCGCAGTAATCAACCCGGGCCCGGCCGTATTGCCAAGCTGGCAGACCAGGGCATTAAAACCATTATTAATTTACGCGGGCCACGTGATGATGGCGGCTGGCAATTAGAGGCTGAAGCCTGTAAAAAAGCCGGCATCACGCTGTTTGATTTTACCGCCAGATCGCGTGCCGCCCCCAGCAAGTCCATGCTACATGACGCAAAATCACTATTTGCCGAGATCAACAAGCCTGTGTTGATGCATTGCAAATCTGGTGCAGACCGTGCGGGCTTGATGTCGGCTTTGTATCTTTTGATTGTGGAAACCCAGCCAGCCCACATAGCCATGCAACAACTGGCGTGGAAATATGGCCATGTCAAAGCGGCAAAAACTGGACTTCTGGACGCTTTTTTTGCCGCCTATCTGCCCTATGAAAAAGATGGTATGGCCTTTTATGATTGGGTCGATCAAATTTATGACCCGGCCACATTAACAGCGCAATTTCAGAGCCAAGGCTGGGCGGACCGCCTCACCGACACTATTTTGCGGCGTGAGTGACATCATCAGCAAAAAATTGCAATTGACACAACCGCGCATAAAGCCCCGGTTTGGCAAGCAAGCTGTCATGCGTCCCAGTCTCAACAATCCGTCCAGCATCCATCACCACAATCAGATCCGCCTCTCTCACCGTGGCCAGACGATGCGCCACCACTATTGTGGTCCGGCCAGCCTGTAGACGCGTTAACGCCTCTTGCACCTGTCGTTCAGATTCTGCATCAAGCGCGGCGGTGGCTTCGTCAAGAAGCAGGATGGGCGCATCTTTGAGCAACGCCCGGGCAATGGAAATACGCTGGCGTTGGCCACCTGACAATCTATTGCCCATGGCCCCAACAGGCGCGTCATAGCCGCCGGGCAGTGCCATGATAAAATCATGCGCCGCCGCCCCTTTGGCGGCTGTTTCAATCTCGTCTTGGCTGGCATTGGCTTTGCCAAACGCGATATTTGCGGCAACCGTGTCATCAAATAAAATCGCATCTTGGCTGACCAATGCCATGGCACCGCGCAGGCTGTGAAGGGTCACATCACTGATGGTCTGGCCATCAATCAAAATCTGTCCGGATGTGACGTCAAAAAACCGCGGCAGTAGATTTATAATGGTGCTTTTGCCGGCACCACTTGGCCCAACCAGCGCCACAGTTTGTCCGGGCTTTACGCTGAAATTAATATCATCCAGCGCCGCCGCATCACCACCATAAGAAAATCCAACAGCGTCAAAGGAGATTTGGCCGGTCTTGATCTCAAGAGCTTGCGCCCCTTCACGGTCGGTGACCTGCCGCGGTGTATCAAGCAAGGTCAAAATACGTTCCGCCGCGGCGAGGCCCTCATTTGTCACGGCATTTAGCGTTCCAATGGCGCGCACAGGCTGAACCAATAAAATCAGCGTGGTGATAAAAGCAATCACATCACCAACCTGCATATCGCCTTGTGCCACACGCCAACTTGCCAGCGCCACGACACCGCCAACTGCAACACCGCCAACAATTTCTAGGATCGGATCAATTTTCGCACGCCCGGTCAGCAACCCAACAAGCCGCTGGTACAAGCCGTCAAATGCCACACGCGTCCGGCCAATTTCCTGATCTTCAAGCTGATAGGCCTTAACCATACGGGTGCCTTGCAGGGTTTCTGCCAGCAATGACGTGACGTCTTCCATATGTGTCTGTAAATTACCCGATGCTTTGCGTTGGCGGTTGCCGATACGGATAATCGGTTGCATCGCCAACGGGTACACCGCAAGCACAACAAACGCCATCAGCCAATCCAGCCAGAACATGGCGCCCACCAGAACGATCACTGTCAGACTATCGCGCACCAGGTTATTGGCCAAGCGGACAAACGCTTCGCGCACCAAATTGAGATCATTCATAATGCGGGACATAAACACCCCAGCGGGTTCGCCGCTGATGGTCTCTAAATCAGCTTTGATCAGAGTCTTGGCCATATCTTTTTGCAAATCGGTTGATACGCGCAATGCCAGTGCATTGACCATCACTGTCTGGGCAAATAGCGCCAGCCCTTTCACCAGCGCAAAAGCAAAGATGACCGGGGGAGCCAGCCAGATGATTTCCGCCGCTCGTCCATCGGCAAGCGCATTAAATATATATTTGGTTAATAATGGATAGGCTGAGGCGGTACCCGCCACCAACGCCATCAATAGCAACGCCCCGATCAAACGCGGCAGATATGGCACCACCCAGCCCTGCCAAATGCGGCGCATGATGATCTTGTTGGACAATGACTTAGGGGTGTCGCGCATCGGCAAAACTATCCTTATTCGTCAATTTCTAGCCTGCTACCCAGCTTTGTTAAAGCTGAAACCACACCAAAATCATACCAAAATCACATGGCCGTTTTTACTGAAGCTAATTGTGATGCTGGCAAGTCTAGCATATTCAGCGTCGCCGTACATACATCTGCCGCGGTAATTGTTTTGATTTGCCCGGGCTTGCCAATCAGTGACTCATCAACAGCCACAGCATGCAAATTCGGCGTGTAGTCAAGGGGCCGGCTTTGTGCATAAATACCAAGCGCTGGCGTGCCGCAAGCCGCCGCCAGATTCAACAAACCTGAATCATTGCCTACAAATCCGCCGGCACGTGCCAATAAGGCAATCCCAACATCGAGTTTAGTGATGGCGTTGACCACCCGACTATGCGACGGCAGGTGATCGATGATTTTTTGCACCATCGGCCGTTCTGACGGCGCCCCCATCAAACAGCAGATCAGATGCGGACGCGTTGTCGCCAGTAAAGCGATTAATTCAGCAAATTTTTCTAGGGGCCAACAGCGGTCTTCATCCATCGCACCCACACCCAAAATCAGCATATCTGCGGCTCTTTCGATGTTATGCGCCGTCATAAAATCATCAGCCGCTTTCGTGGCTGCAGACGTAATATTCACCCGCCATACAGGGTCAATGGGAAACTCATTCAGCGCGGCATATATGCGCATTTTGGCAATCGGGTGCATTTTGCGCGCAGATTTTTCAAGAAATTGTCCTTTGTTCACCCATAATCTTTGCCGCCCAATGCCATAACCCCAACGTGATGTCAGCCCAGCGAAATAGGCCGCCATGGCATAGCGCGGGCTGTGATGCAAAATTAATGCGCGGTCAGCACCTGTTGATTTGAAATCAGCAACCAACCGCCAAAACCCGCGCCAACCATCATGGCGGCCACGCATGCCGCGTTGCGAACGGTCAATCGGTAAAATATCAATCAGTCCTTCGGTTTCAGCAAATAAAACCGGTGCCTGCACGCTTGGCTTTGTTGCCAAGATGACTTGGTTGTGCGAACAAAGATAATCAATCCACGGCTTGTGCCAGATCATGTCACCAATGCCGACAAGTGGCTGTATGACCAACAGTTTAGCTTGTGAAGACTGTGTTGAAATCAAGTCAGACATATAGTTCTACTCCAGTGATCACCGTCACTGATCGGTTTCAAAGGCTGGCCTGATGGCGCGGCATTGGCCGTGGGACCGCCGCCCCAATCTAGCGGCAATCGGCTGATCATTCAAACGATCAATCATGCTGGTTTGATAGCCGTCACTTGCGGGGCGATCTGGTGCCTCTTTTCTATTTATGGATTTTGGCCTAGAACAAAACCAACGCGGGGGGCATCAATCTCTTTGGGCACTGGCCGCATGGGAAAGCGCATATAGTCAATGATCAAACAACTCATACGATCAGCAATAGGCAATGCATTGGTCGGCTGGACAGCCGGGGCCATTATTGCGGCCTTGATGGTTACGGTGAGATGGCGCGCTCATAAAGACCAGAATATAAAAGAAATCTTGCGCCGCAATGAGGGTGTGGTTTTGGTATTCTGGCATGAAAGATTGCTTGCCATGCCATGGTTATGGCCATCTGTCTTTCCTCTATTTGCGTTACAATCACCGCATGCTGATGGCCGCATGATGTCACATGCCATTGGGTGTTTTGGCGTCAAAACAGTTTGGGGCAGTTCAAACCGCAGCCCGCTATCCGGCTTGCGTGGATTAAAACGTGTTCTTGATAACGGGCACTCAGTTGCCATCACCCCGGACGGCCCGCGCGGCCCGGCCCGTATTTTGGCGGCTGGCCCGGTATCGATTGCGCAGATGGCAGGCAAACCCATTGTGCCAATGTGCTGGTCGGTAGACCGATATTGGCGGGCCAGTGGATGGGACCGGTTGATTATCCCGAAACCATTTGCTCGTGGGCAATTTGTCATGGGCCAGCCAATGCACATCGAAAAACTGGATAAAGCCGGGCTGGAAGCGGCGCGCAAAGCCATTGAAACCACCATGAACGAGCAAGCGGACATGATTGATATTGCTGTTACTGGGCACGCAATCCGGTGATGGTTTTGTCAGTCTATAATATGGTCTGGCGGCTGCTCCGACCTTTGATCCCGCTTATATTGTGGTACCGCACACGCCGCGGCAAAGAAATGGCCAGCCGGCGGCTTGAACGCTATGGGCGCAGTGACATACCGGCCAATAAAATACACCCGCGCGTTACAGGGCGTATCTGGTTGCATGGGGTCAGCGTTGGTGAAACGGTGGCCGCCCTACGTCTGGCCCGGGCGCTTGCAGACCATCTGCCTGATCATGAGTTTTTACTCACCACCAATACCGTCACCGGCCTTGATGTGATTCAGGCCGCCATGGCAGATCACCCCGATATGCCGGTGCGCCATGTGATGCAGCCACTAGATCACCCGGATTTTGTCGATCAGTTTCTGACCCATTGGCACCCCGTTGCCGCCATTTTCATGGAGTCTGATTTTTGGCCCAATCTTATTCTGCGCTCCAAACAATTTGGCATTCCGGTGATTTTTGCATCTTCGCAATTATCGAAAAAAGCCGCGGCAAAATGGATGAAGCGCCCAGCATTTGCTAAACAACTATTTGCTGCCGCTGATCTAATTTTTCCGGTTGATTCCGATCAGGCAGAACAGTTTCGCCGTTTAATTGGCACCACGCAAAATGCGCCGCAGATAGAGGTGATTGGATCGCTAAAACTACCAGACACGCAAACCCCAGATCCCGCGTTACAGCAAATTTTGCGCAACGCCGCCGCCGGTCGCCGCGTGTTTCTTGCGGCGTCAACACATGAAGGCGAGGATCAAATCATTATTGATGCCGCCAAAATTCTTGGGGCTGGGTGGCTGACGATCATCGCCCCCCGCCATCCTCATCGTGGCGATTCAATCGCGGCGCTTGCCGGACAGGCACCGCAACGCAGTCACGGCGCTATGCCTGACCAAAACACACAAATATTTATCATGGATAGCCTTGGCGAAATGGGCACATTATTCAGCCTCGCCGCTTATGTCTTTTTGGGAGGCTCATTGGTGCCAGCTGGGGGGCATAACCCATTGGAGCCTGCCGCCTTTGGCGTGCCGATTTTCACCGGCGCGCATATTTTCAAGAATATGGCAGAATTTGACGGACTCGCCGCCGCAGGAGCGGTGTTTAGCGTCAGTGATGCTGAAACACTAACCAAACAGATCTATCTGCTGGAAAAAGACCCCAAACGACGCGCCAAACTTGCCACAGCGGCCAAAGATTATGTTACCATAGCGCATCAGCGCGTTGGCGTTGCGGCACGCGCGATTGGCCATGTTCTGACCACAGATAAATGACATATATTCACCAGACAGAGTGAACGCGGTAACAATGATCAAAACACCTGAATTTTGGAACCATCGCGGCATCATGTCGGTCTTATTATGGCCATTGTCGCTTATCTGGGCCTTTGCCAGTGCCACACGTAATCATTTTGCCACACAAAGCACGGCAGCATTGCCGGTGATCTGTATTGGCAATGTAACCGCTGGGGGAACCGGCAAAACCCCTGTCACTGCATTTTTATATGATGGGTTGCGTGCCGCTGGTTATCGCCCGGCCATTTTAATACGCGGCTATGGGGCGGCGGTAAGCGCCCCTTTATGGGTTGATCCGTCGCAACACACCATTGATGATTGTGGTGACGAGGCGCTGATGCTGGCCGAAAGCCGCGATGTTCTGGTGGCCCCGGACCGGGTTGCTGGGGCGCATGTCATCAGCCTGCGTGGGCTACATGATGTCATTTTGATGGATGATGGTATGCAAAACCCATTTATCAGCAAAACATTCTCAATTGGCATTTTTGATGGGAGCGTTGGCATCGGCAATGGTTTTTTGATCCCCGCCGGCCCATTGCGTGTATCGCTGGCATCTGGCGTGCAACAAATGGATATCGCCCTGATCAATGGCGATGATGAAACCAATATAGCGGCCAAGCTACCTGCCAGCCTGACGCAATTGAGCGCCAATTTATTGCCCGACCCATCCACCATTGACGCACTTTCCGGCACGCCGGTATTGGCCTTTGCCGGCATTGGACAGCCAAAACGATTTTTTGCCACTCTGCGCAAGGCTGGCTGTAATCTTGTGCATTATCTGGCCTTTGCCGATCACCACCCCTATAGCGAAACCGATTTGGTAAGGTTGCAGGAAGATGCCATGCGTCTGGGGGCGCAATTAGTCACAACGCAAAAAGATTGGGTGCGCCTGCCCGCTGAATGGCGCGAACGAATTGTCGTCTTGCCGGTGGCGCTGGCACTTGATGATGATGGGGCTTTGCTGACGCATGTTGAGTCTGCCATCAACGCCCACCAGAACAGCTGATGGCAGATCCGGTTGCAAAAATCATCGGGCGATATGCGCGGCGCATTTTCATCTGGCCGATCGAAGCTGGTCTTGTGTTTTTGCTATTTTTCACCGCCCGTTTACTGCCGGTCACAATCGCCAGTGCTGGTTTAGGCTATTTTCTGGGATTTATTGGCCCGTTCACCCCATGGCAAGCCCGGGCACGGCGCAATCTTACCCTCGCGCTGCCGCATCTTGATCAACAAGCACAAACCGCCATCTTGAAAAAAATGTGGAATAATCTTGGCCGCGTATTGGGCGAATATCCACATATCGGACGACTCGCCAAAACCAACCGGGTTGAATTTGTCGGGCTGGATCATTTGCACGCCCTGCATGGTGGTGGGTTTTTAATCGGGGCACATATTGGCAATTGGGAAGTTGGCCCACTGGCCGCCCTATCAGTGGGTAAAAAAGTGGCGGCCATCTATCGCCCGCTGAACAACCCGCTTTTAGCTGGCCTGCTTGAGCGCCGGCAGAAACATTATGGCGGCGATATTTATCGTAAAGGACGCGAAGCGGCACTGGGCATGGTCACCGCCATGCGCAAACAACAAGTGATGTGCCTCTTGGTTGACCAACAATTGCGTGAGGGCATGGCCGTGCCATTTTTCGGGCATCCTGCAAAAACCTCGATCAGCCATATTAAAATCGCCATCAAAAAAAATGTGCCGATTATGTTTATGCGCACCGAACGGCTGGATGGATGCCGGTTTCGGGTGACCATATCCGCACCGCTTGCACTGCCGCAAACAAGTTCAGACGATGCTGTTCTTCATGTAGCGACCGCGATTAACCAAGAGCTTGCAAGATGGATTGCCGCGCAACCAGATCAATGGTTTTGGCCGCACCGCCGCTGGGGCAAAGACATCTGATCACCGATGGTCTATCGGCTGTAAAATCGGCGATCGCCACACTCTATTTGGCTTAGAATAAATCGTCCTGACGCTGATCATGCCGCGCTGCAGGCTTGGTCTTCTGGCGCGGGCTTGGCGGGGTGGCGGTATCTTTATCAAACGTTGCGTGGCGTTGACCATCAGCAAACCGGACCAGCGCATTGGCATGTGTTGGCAGTTCTGCCGATCGTTTAACCGGCACCCCGTGCTGATTAGTCACCAAAGCAAATCCACGGTCCAACACCCGTTCAAATGAATTGGCATCAAGCAACCGCCCGACATGTTCCACAGCCTGTTGGCGGCGTTCTAAATCAATCGCCATTGATTTTGTCAGGCGCAGGCTTAATTCCGATAAACGGCCTTTGGCTTCGGCCATCTGGCGTTCCGGTGGATATAAACGTCCTGCCGCGTTTGACAACCTTAAAGCACGCGCCGATAACCATTGTTCTAGTCCATTGGCCAGACCACTCACGGCATAATCCAGCATTTCGCCGCGCCGGGCGATAAATTCATCAGGGTCACTTAGCGCCCGTTCTGCCATTGTAAGCAGTTGCGATGCATTATTGATTTTGTTGGCCGTGGCGCGGGTAAGGCGCGCATCCAATTCCGCCATTAATGCAACCAATTCAGACTTTACCGGCACAGCCATTTCCGCGGCGGCTGTTGGCGTTGGTGCGCGCAGATCAGCGGCAAAATCAATCAGGGTGGTATCGGTTTCATGACCGATCGCTGAGATGACCGGGATTTGGCACGCGGCAACAGCGCGCACGACTTCTTCTTCATTAAATGCCCAAAGATCTTCCAAAGCACCACCGCCGCGCGCAACGATAAGCACATCTGGGCGCGGCAACGGGCCATCATGGGGCATGCTGTCAAATCCATGGATGGCCGCCGCCACCTGCGGAGCGGCAGACTGGCCCTGTACCAGCGTACCCCAGACCAAGACCCGCACCCCGAAACGATCACTTAATCGGTGCAGAATATCGCGGATCACCGCACCTGTCGGGCTGGTCACAACGCCAATTGTGGTTGGCATAGCGGGAATGGGTTGTTTTCGATCTGCGTCAAACAAGCCCTCAGCCGCCAATTGCCGACGGCGTTCTTCCAGCTGTTTCAGCAACGCCCCTTCACCGGCAATTTCCATTTGCGACACGACAATTTGATATTTTGATTGTCCGGCAAAGGTCGTCAGGCGGCCAGATGCTATCACCTCTAACCCTTCTTCTGGCTGTACCGCCAGATTGCCCGCAACCGTTTTCCAACAAACCGCGGCCAGCGTGGACCGGTCATCTTTCAAGGTGAAGTAAAGATGCCCGGATGCTGCCCGGGTTGGCCGAGAAATTTCTGCGCGCACCCGGACAAATTCAAACGCCCCTTCAACGGTGGCTTTGATCGCTTTGGACAATTCACTGATCGTGAAATACGGTGTGTTCTCACCGATGTTTTGTGGCGGGCCCTCTTCCATAACCGCTTCATACTATGGCATATTGGCGGCGCCGCAACTCCAAAGGATAGCAAATTATGAAGATTTTACTCATCGGCAGTGGGGGCCGCGAACATGCGCTGGCCTGGTCGATTGCTGACTCACCGCTGACCCAGCAATTGGTGATTGCCCCCGGCAATCCGGGCATGGCGCCTTATGGCGAATTGGTTGACATTGCGGCCGATGACATTGATGCCATTTGCGATTACGCGGCGGCGATGCCGGCTGATCTGGTGGTTGTTGGGCCTGAAGTGCCACTGGTTCTGGGATTGGTTGACAAGCTGAACGCGCGCAACATTCCCGCCTTTGGCCCAACGGCCGCGGCCGCCAAACTTGAAGGGTCAAAGGAATTTGCCCGGGCATTTTGTCAACGCCACAACATTCCTCAACCAGCCTTTTTCCCGGTGGATGATTACGCCGCCGCCTGTCAGCATATTGATGCGCTTGGCAGTTGTGTGATCAAAGCTGATGGGCTAGCCGCCGGCAAAGGCGTTGTTGTTGCCGACACCGCCGCACAAGCCAAACAAGCCGCCAAACAGATGCTTGACGGCCAATTCGGTGCCGCCAGTGCCCGGCTTGTGATCGAACAAAGAATCAGCGGGCCAGAAGCGTCACTCTTTGCGCTTCTTGACGGCGAAAATGCAATTTTGATGGCGACCGCACAAGACCATAAACGCGCGTTTGATGGCGACACTGGCCCGAATACTGGTGGCATGGGGGCAATTTCACCTGCACCGCGGCTAAGTGCTGAGCTTGAAAATGAGGTAATGGAACGGGTGGTCAAACCGGTTGCCCGCGGCATGCATGACGAAGGCACGCCCTATCGCGGCGTTCTTTATGTTGGTCTGATGTTGACCGAAACCGGGCCGCACGTCATCGAATTTAACTGCCGTTTTGGTGATCCAGAGGCACAGGTGATTCTACCCCGTCTGAGAACTGACATTGTCAGTGCCATGCTGGCTACGATCAATAACAGTCTGGGGCATTTTGATATGCGCTGGGACAGTCGCCATGCGGTCACTGTGGTGATGGCCAATCAAGGCTACCCGGGGACCTATAACAAAGGCAGTGCGATTAAAAATATGGCCGCGGCTGATAATCAGAATGATCAATTGGTGTTTCACGCCGGCACAGCCCTTGATGCAAACGGTCAGGTGACCGCGGTGGGTGGCCGGGTGTTAGCGGTCACCGGACTTGGCGATACCGCAGAAGCCGCTCGTGCCAAGGCGTATGACGCTGTGGCGCAAATCGACTGGCCTGAGGGATTTTATCGCCGCGACATTGCCAACAGCTAGCGCGGTTTTTCCGGTTAGCGACGCGCCGCAAAAAAACCGGTCAACAGATGCTGTGCCGCCGCCGCCTGAATGCCGCCATAAATATCTGGCTTGTGATGGCATGTTGGCGAGTCAAAAAACCGGACACCTGACTCAACCGCCCCGCCCTTTGGATCGCTTGCGGCAAAATATAGCCGCCTGATCCGTGCATGGGCGATGGCCCCAGCGCACATCGCACATGGTTCCAGCGTTACCCATAAATCATACCCATCAAGACGGCTTTTGCCGGTGATGGTCATCGCCGCCTGAAGCGCCAGCAATTCCGCATGGCTTGTCGCTTTGGCGTCACGTGTCATGCGGTTTTCTGCGACAACGATGATCTGTCCATCAGCATCTATAACCGCCGCCGCAACCGGCACTTCGCCAGCCGCCGCCGCACGCCTAGCGGCGTCAATCACAACATTCATATGGCTAGCTGGGCTCATCTTTATGTGGTCGCATAAAACCAGCAAAACTCCAAATGCATTTGTAATTTGCCTATTGACCTGTTTCCGTTTACATCGTGACAAATGAACCAAAAACCCAGCTTTACCCTTGATATGGATACCGGGCCAGAACGCATCGCCAAACGGATTGCGCGTGCTGGCATCTGTTCCCGCCGCGATGCCGAAGCCCGCATTCGTGACGGGCGGGTTGCGGTGAATGGCGAAATTATCAACAGCCCGGCATTGAATGTGTCGCCAAGTGACGTTGTTAGCGTTGATAATAAACCGCTTCCTGAACGCGAACCGGCACGGCTCTGGCGCTATTACAAACCCCGTGGGTTGGTGGTCAGTGCGCGTGATGAAAAAAATCGCGAAACCATATTTGATAAATTGCCCGGACATTTGCCGCGGGTGATGACGGTTGGCCGTCTCGATATCGATTCTGAAGGGCTATTGTTACTAACAAATGATGGTGATTTGGCCCGCCACCTTGAATTGCCGTCGACGGGTTGGAGCCGCAAATATCGTGTGCGAGTGCAAGGCCATGTGAATGAGGAGCAGCTTGCCAGTCTGGCCAAAGGCGTCACCATTGACGGCATCACCTATGGTCAGGTGATCGCCAAACTAGACCGGCAGATGGCCAGCAATGCGTGGCTTACAATGGCGATTAGAGAAGGCAAAAACCGCGAAATCCGGCGCATCATGGAACATCTTGGCCATCAGGTCAGCCGCTTGATCCGGGTCTCATACGGGCCGTTTCAGCTTGGTGATCTGGATGATGGCGAGGTCGAAGAGATCCGCCCACGGATTGTTGCCGACCAGCTTGGCCTAGCACCGCCGGGGCCAAATGATGACCGGGCGACTTTGACGGCAAGCAAAAGAGGACAGCATGCGAATCATAGCCGGAAGCCGCCGCGGCGCAAAATTAACAAAATTAGACGCCGCTAACACCCGGCCCACCGCCGACCGGGTGCGCGAGTCACTTTTTAATATTCTTGATGGCGGGCGGTTTGGCCGGGCCTTGACTGGGGCCGTGGTCATTGATGCCTTTGCCGGCACCGGCGCACTTGGGCTTGAAGCCCTGTCACGCGGCGCGGCATCAGCCTGTTTTATTGAACAGACCGCAGAGGCGCTGGCAGTTTTACGGGCAAATATAAAAAAACTTGATATGCATGACCGTTGCCAGATCATTGCCGGCGATGCCACCAGCCTGTCTCATTGGCCGCATGCACCAGCCACGATGTTATTTGCAGATGCCCCCTATCATAGTGGCGGTGGACAACAAACCGCCCTCACCCTGCAGTCCTTGGGCGGGTTGGCGGCCGGCGCCATTCTCATTCTGGAAACACATAAATCCGAAACCATAGATCACGGCCAGCTTGCCGCGGCGTTGCTGACACATGATGAAACCCGCATCTATGGCAAAGCCGCTTTGCATTTTTTCAGATATAGTGCCTGACAGAGCATGGTGCGGGTCATGGCCTAGCGCCGACCAAATAATTTTTCAATATCAGCAAGCGATAGCTTGACCCATGTCGGGCGGCCATGATTGCACTGGCCAGATCGCGGCGTGGCTTCCATATCGCGTAATAGCCTATTCATCTCGGCACCATTTAGCGCCCGGCCGGCCCGCACCGATCCATGACAAGACACGGTGGCCAAAATGTGATTGATGCGGTCATCCAAACTGTGGCTATCACCAAGCTCTACCAGTTCTTCAGCGATATCTGTGACCAATTGAACGACATCTGGGGTGCCAAGCAAGGCTGGCGTTGCGCGCACAATAACAGCCCCCGCGCCAAACCCATCTACAACAAGCCCCATTCTAGCCAGCCAGTCAGATGCCTCGGTAATAGCCGCACAATAATGGTCCGGCAAAGAGACAATTTCTGGCAGTAACAGCTGTTGCGACATAACCCCCTTACCAGCAATGTCTGCTTTCATTTGCTCCATAACCAAACGTTCATGCGCCGCATGCTGGTCAATGATGGTGATGCCGTCATGCGTTTCTGCCACGATATAGGTTTTGTGGAGCTGGGCACGGGCCGCGCCCAATTGGTCATGACGATAGATATCGTCATCTGTATGCGGTGCTATCACCGGCGCGGTTGGTTGGGCGTGACCGGCAAGTAAATCATCACCTGGCTGGGGATGGTGAAACGCCACCGCCGCATGCTTGGCATCTGCGGACAAAATCGGTGGGGCATCGCCGTACCGCGCCGGGCTACCGGCTGATAAATGGCTTGCCGGTCTGTTACGTAATAGAGATGGATCACTATATGAAGCTTGACCGGCCGGCATAGTTGCATTGCTGGCAAATTTCCGAAGGGCGGCGGCGCCATTATCGGCGGTCGCCATAATGCTGGCATCACGCATTTTTGCGGACAATGCCCCCACCAGCAAACTGCGCACCGCCGCGGCATCTTTGAAACGCACTTCGGCCTTTGCTGGATGCACATTCACATCAAGATCAGCGCTTGGCAGGGTGATAAACAGAACCGCCATCGGATGCCGGCCCCGTGGCAGAGTATCGCCATATCCGGCCCTGATCGCCCCAAGCAAACGACGATCATGCACCGGCCGCCCATTTACAAATAAAAACACATGCGCTGTTGTTGGCCGGTTCATTGTTGGCAAACCCGCAAATCCAGTCAGATGAATGTGATCACGCCGGGCGTCCAGAACAGCCGCTTCAGTGGCAAAAGCCCGGCCCATAATGCTGCCAATACGTTGTTGTTGGCCAGCCTGATCTGGCATAACGGCCGGCAAATCAAGCACCACCCGATCATCCGCGGTGACATGAAATCCGACCTGCGGCCAGGCCATCGCCAGCCGTTTGATCACATCAAGGCATTGACCCTGCTCGGTGCGTACGGTCTTTAAAAATTTCAGACGTGCCGGTACCGATTTGAAAAGCTGTGTGACCGAGATCACACTGCCATTTGGCAGGGCCGCCGGGTCTGGGCCATGTTGAATTCCGGCATCAACAACCAATTGCCAGCCATGCGGCGCCCCCGCCGTTATTGAGGTGATGCTAAGCCGAGCGACCGCGCCAATTGACGGCAATGCCTCACCGCGAAACCCTAAACTTCGGATATCAACAAGGCTATCTTCAGGCAATTTTGAGGTGGCATGGCGGCGGATCGCCAGTTGCATGTCATCTGCATCCATTCCGCGCCCATCATCACGGACTGTAATTTCATCAATGCCACCTGATTTTAGCGCAATGGCCAGCTTTGTTGCCCCAGCATCAAGCGCATTTTCGACAAGTTCCTTTACCGCGCTGGCTGGCCGTTCGACCACTTCACCGGCGGCGATCTGGTTAATCAACCGGTCGGGAAGTTGCCGTATTTTGTCCATTGATTGTCTCGCTACTGAACCGCCACCGGCTTATCGCTTGTCGGATCTGTTGCCAAGGTTGCCTCGTCGGTTGGCAAACGGCCATCCTGACGGGCTTTGCGCAGACGCGCATCCTCTGCCATCTTATCGAGAACCGGGCCAATATCTGGCAGGCCGCCAAAGAGTTGTTGCAACGGCAACCGATTTTCTAGCTGAATGCCATAGGTTTCGGCATCAACTTTGGCCCGGATGTCATCAGGCACACTGGAAAAATCAAACAGCTGTTCAAAATCACCCGTGGCACTATTCCCAACCGCCAATGTGGCTTCAGCGCTGGTTTCAGCATCAACACCAGTCGCCTTTTTATCCTTGGCAATAATATCTTCGGGCCGATCGGTAAAACCGGGCGGCAAAGACAATGGCGGCCGCACCACCACCTCAAATTCATCGGGTGATGATTTTTCGGTACCCACCGCGCGGCGAAAATCCGAGCACCCGGCGAGCCCTACCAGCAACGCCATTGTGATCCCAGCGGTCATTACATGCTTGCTCATATCCGACTTGTCTCCTGTTCACGCAAAATACTGTAGCCCCACAGCACCGCGCCTATCGTTATCGCCGCATCAGCCAGATTAAACGCCGGCCAGTGCAGGCCAGCATAATGCAGGTCTATAAAATCAACAACCTTGCCAAAACGCAATCGGTCAATCGCATTGCCAATCGCCCCACCAGCGATACATGCCGCCGCCAACCGCTGCACGCGGTGCAGACGCGGCACCATCCAAAACAGCCATGCAGAAACCGCAATTGCCAAGCTGGTCAAAGCAATCGGGACCAAGGCCCCGCCACCGGCGAGCATACCAAAACTCATCCCCCGGTTCCACACCGGCACAAGATTAAATATGGCCAGAATTTCAATGCGGCGGGGTGGGTCAAAAATCAAATCCAGCATGATTTGTTTGGTGGCCTGATCGGCCAGCACGATCAGCACAAATATGGCACAAAACACCAGACGCATAGGCCGGACCACTGGCGCCTGTTCGTCATTATTTTCGGTCATGGCACATCTTTCGTTATGGCCGTGTATGGTCAGGCAAGCGTTGCAACAACATCGTCACACCGTTTGCAGATGCCATCATCGGCAGTCACTTCGGGCATGACTTTCCAGCATCGTGCGCATTTACCACCTGTCGCAACAGCAAATCCCACCGCCACATCAGCCACTGTATCCAGCCGGAAGGCATCGGCTGGCGGCGTATCTGTCACGATTGTTGCCGCCGAGGTGATGAACAGGCTAGCCGCATCCTGTCCGTCAAATGCCGATTGCATAGCCGCAGTGACATAAACCTGAGGGGCGGCCTGAAGTGACGCGCCGATCGCCCCATCATTGCGGGCTTTTTCGAGGGCGCTCATCACCACTTGGCGTACCTGACGGATGAGTGACCAATTTGCGTCTATATCGTCATTGCGCCAGTTAGCAGGTACCGCATCATATTGCCGTAAATGAACCGAATTTTCTGGATCACCAACATAGGCCTGCCACGCTTCTTCGGCAGTAAAACAAATGATCGGGGCTAACCATGCTGTTAACCGGTTGAATAATTCATGCATCACGGTTCGGCAGGCCCGCCGACCTGTGGACCCTGGCAGGTCGCAATACAGCATGTCTTTTCTGATTTCAAAATAGAAGGCTGACAGATCGCTGTTACAAAACTGATGCAACTCGGTAAAAATACCGTGAAAATCATAGCTGTCTGTCATGCGGCGGATACGATCATCCAAAGTGGCAATCCGGTGCAACACCCATTTTTCAAGATCAGGCATATCATCATAACCCACCTGCTCTGCCTGATCATAGCCATCTAGAGCGCCCAACAGATAACGCAATGTGTTACGGAAACGCCGATAGGTATCGGTCATGCGTTTGATAATTTCCGGGCCGATTCGCAGATCATTATAATAATCTGAACTCACCACCCAGAGACGCAAAATATCTGCGCCATTTTGTTCCATTACCGCTTGCGGCGTGACCACATTACCCAGTGATTTGGACATTTTCCGACCATGTTCATCAAGCACAAACCCATGCGTCAACACACCCTTGTAAGGGGCGCGGCCACGGGTCGCACATGACTGCAATAAGGAAGAATGAAACCAGCCACGATGCTGGTCAGACCCTTCAAGATATAAATCCGCCGGGCTGTCAAGGTCAGGCCGGTCTTCTAGAACAAAAGCATGTGTTGAACCGCTATCGAACCATACATCCAAGATATCGGTGACCTGTTCATAATCATCAGCGTTATAATCGCTACCCAAAAAGCGACTGGCGTCAGACAGGAACCAGCAATCAGCCCCTTCGGTGCGCATCGCCTCGACAATACGCGCATGCACAGCCGGATCACGCAAGGGTTGGCCCGTTTCCTTATTGACAAAAATGGTCAGCGGCACACCCCACGCGCGCTGGCGGCTTAGACACCAGTCCGGCCGCTGGGCGATCATTGACGTCAGACGTTTTTGTCCAGCCGCTGGGTAAAATGCCGTTTTAGCCAATTCACCCAGTGCTGTATCACGAAGCCCATGCGACTCCATCGACACAAACCATTGTGCCGTGTTGCGATAAATCACTGGTGCCTTTGACCGCCAAGAATGCGGATAGGAATGAACCAATTTGCCAATGCCAATCACACCGCCATGCTGTGCCATCATATCGGCAATTTTTGCATTATCACGCAACGCATGCATACCGCCATAAAGCGGCAGATGCGGCAAAATATACCCGTCTTCACCAACTGTTTCGGGTACGGCAATACCATGTTTCAAATGCGCTAATTCATAATCTTCTACACCGTGACCCGGGGCAATATGCACAAAGCCAGTGCCTTGTTCGGTGGTGACATGACTGCCCGCCAACAATGGCACCTCAAAATCATAGCCATCTGCGGCCATCGGGTGGGCCGCAATGGTGCCGGCCAGTTCATGCCCGGCCACTGTGGCGCGCGTGGTCATCGCGGTAATGCCAAGCGCATCCGCCACCACGTCGCATAATTCATCGGCGAGGCAAAGCACATCACCCTTGCGCACAAGAACATCATCTTTGACCGCGGTTACTTCAATGATGCGGTATGCGATATCATCGCCATATGCAATGGCGCGGTTGCCGGGCATTGTCCATGGTGTTGTTGTCCAGATCACAATGCTGGCATTATGTAACGCTTGCAGAGCGCTTGATTGCACGGGGAACCGCGCATAGATGGTAACCGACGTATGGTCCTCATATTCAATTTCCGCCTCGGCAAGCGCGGTTTTTTCAACCGGTGACCACATCACCGGTTTGGCACCACGATAAAGGCTACCGTCCATCAGAATCTTACCAAGTTCTTCGGCGATTTTCGCCTCGGCTTCATAGGCCATTGTGGTGTAAGGCGACTGCCAGTCCCCAAGCACCCCAAGCCGTTGAAATTCAGTGGACTGAACCGCCAGCCAATGCGCGGCAAAATCGCGGCACTCCTGACGGAATTCGGCTGTTGGCACCGCGTCTTTATCTTTGCCTTTTTTGCGGTATTGTTCCTCGATTTTCCATTCGATGGGCAAGCCGTGACAGTCCCAGCCCGGCACATAATTGGCATCTTTGCCCAACATTGATTGCGACCGATTGATCACATCTTTCAAAATCTTGTTCAGCGCATGGCCAATATGAAGCTGTCCATTGGCATAGGGCGGGCCGTCATGAAGGATAAATTTTGGCGCCCCCTGACGGGTTTCACGAAGTTTGCGATACAGATCAACCTGTTGCCAGCTTTGTAAAATTTCAGGTTCCTTTTTGGGCAATCCTGCCCGCATCGGAAAATCCGTACGCGGCAAAAATACAGTGTCTTTATAATTCATGGCTGACTCAATCTTCTAACGGGCTATTTGTGGGCTTTATCTTGGTAATTGTAGTTCTGTTCACATGATCATATGGCCGGCACTAGCCAGACTGACGCAGATGCAAATCTGACAGAATGCGTCGGGCCTGTTCGGCATCTGTTGCAATTTGTGCCAGCAACGCATCAATGCCGGAAAATCTTTGTTCGGGGCGCAGGAATGCTTTTAACCGCACCAGCAATCGCTGTCCATAAAGGTCGCAATCACTATCGAATAAATGCGCTTCGCACAGCACGTCCTTTTTTTCGAATGTTGGCCGAATACCAATATTGGCAACACCACCAGCCCGTTTTTGCGGCGCGGCCGTGCCATCATCAATATCAATTTCGACAGCGTAAACGCCAAAGGCAGGATGTTGCAGGGTTTCAAGCGCAATATTAGCTGTCGGAAAGCCAATCTTGCGGCCGCGTTGATCACCCTTGATCACCGTGCCTGTCACCGCCCAGTCACGTCCGAGCATAGAGGCGGCGGCCACTGGATCGCCCGCTTGCAACGCCGCGCGGATGCGGCTTGATGAGATCACCACGCTATTTTCATCCTGCAACAACGCAACGCTAAAGGCCGCGATACCGACCGACGCCCCATAGTCATTTATTGTATCAATTTGGCCACCACGCCCCCGGCCAAAGGCAAAGTCAGAACCAGCATAAAGCTGTTTGACACCAAGAGCCGGCAAAACGGATGACACAAAATCTTCAGCATCGGTCCGGCGCAAGGCCTCATCAAACGACACATGAATGATCCGATCCACATCAAGATTAGACAATAGCCGGTCTTTTTCGGTGCGGTCAGCTAAATGGAACGGGGCATCTTCTTGTCTGAAAAACTCGCGTGGATGGGGATCAAAGGTAATAACGGCTGGCACCAACCCGTCTCGCTTGGCCGCGTCACAAGCCGCCGCCACAACTTTTTGATGCCCGCGGTGCACGCCATCAAAATTGCCAATAGCGGCCGCAAGCGGCGGCCCATCCAAGGCGGCGTCACCAATCTGCCAACGCACCACTTGCGCCATTTTTCTATCGTCTTTTACCATCGGGCGGCACTATATCGCTGAACGACCAAAAATATCAATCTTTGATCGCATGAATAACGAGAAATCGCCCCAAACATCCCGCTTGTGAAGCCCAATCGTCAAACAGAAAGATTGCACAATCCAGTTCGCATTTGATAAGGTTAAAAGGAGTTTGAAAAAAACCAATCACCCGTTGCCCGTCTAGTCGAAAAAACAGACCAACCAGTGATTTTGATAGCAGATTGGTCATTAGTATGGACAACCAATTTATAAATCTGACCTCACTTAATGAAAAAAATTTTGACGTGTTGCTTGGATTTTCAACGCAGCTGTTAGCGGGCATTTTAACATTGATCATTGGGTTTTGGCTGGCTGGTCGGGCTGGTAGGCTGACACGCGAGTCACTCAGTAAAATTGGACGGCTTGACAATACGATCGTGCCCCTATTGGGAGCGTTGGTGCGCTATGCCGGCATGACCCTGACGCTGGTTATAGCACTTGGCAAATTTGGTGTTGAAACCACCTCGATCATCGCAGTGCTTGGTGCCGCTGGCTTAGCTATTGGCTTGGCATTGCAGGGCACTTTGTCGAATGTAGCGGCAGGCCTAATGCTGGTGTTTTTGCGGCCATTTAAAACTGGCGATTGGATTGAGGCCGCTGGCATGTCGGGGTCAGTGCGTGAAATCGGTTTGTTCACAACAATTATAGACACCTTTGACAATGTGTTTATAAGCGTCCCAAATTCAGCGATCTGGTCATCAAGCATTGTGAATCACTCCCGTTACGAAACGCGCCGACTTGACTTAGATATTGGTATTGACTACGGCAGTGATCTCGATAAGGCGGAGGCTGCAATCATGTCTCTCACCAACGATCCAAGGGTCTTAAGAGATCCAGAGCCACGCTTTATCATTGTAAGTTATGATGACAGCGCAATCACCATAAGATTGCGGCTACATTCTTCCTACGCTGATTTTTTTGATCTTGGGCATGATTTGAGGCGACAGCTTAAAACAGCGCTTGATAGTCATGGGATCGGGATACCTTTCCCAACCCGTGTTATCCATATGCCCGACACAAATAATGCAAAAAACAAATCTGCAGTCAAATGAACATGGAACTGGCAATACAAGGCATAACGCGTGAAACGCTGAAAAATTGGCGCGTGGCATTACTTGCACGCGAACGTGATGGGGCCGAGGCATGCATTGCCACCGAAGACCAGTTGCTTGAGTCGCGCCGTTTGGTAATTGCCGATGACGCTGATGTTTCAGATTTCTGGGTGTTTGGCTATGGCAGTCTGATTTACAATCCAATCATCGACCATAAACAACGCGCGATTGCGTCAATTTATGGCTATCACCGGCGATTTTGTTTATGGACAAAAATCGGGCGCGGGTCACCAGACTGCCCCGGGTTGGTTTTGTCGCTTGATCGTGGGGGGTCTTGCAAAGGTGTTGCCTTTCAATTGAACCCGCAAAATGCCATTGATGAGCTGGATTTATTGTGGCGCCGCGAGATGATGACAATGGCCTATCAGCCACGGTTATTATCCCTGCATACGGATATTGGCCTGAAGCGCGGACTTGCCTTTGTTGCCAATCCCACCCGCCCGGCTTATGCGCAACCCATGCCATTTGAGGCGACTGTCGAGGTGGTCGCACATGCGGCTGGTTTCAACGGGCCTTGCCGAGAGTATCTTTATGACACGGTCAAAGGCATGCAAGCTTGCGGCATTCGCGACCATCAATTGGAAAAACTCGCCGCCGCAGTGCAGCAGAGACTTGCTTCACACTGATATTTTGGGTACAGACTGTTGGTGTTGGGCTATGCGGCTGTGGCGGAATGGTAGACGCGGCGGATTCAAAATCCGCTTCTGGTGACAGAGTGGGGGTTCAAGTCCCTTCAGCCGTACCACCCAATTTTTGATGTTATTGGCAGTAATGCCACGCCTGCCTCTGGTCACATATTGACGACCGCCATCCAAAACCGGTGATGTGATATGAAGTTGTGGCAATTTATCAAACAACAATATGATTTTGTCATCCGGACCGCTGGCACGCCGCTGGCGACCCGATTAATGCTGGTATATTCAGCTCTGGAATCGATCATTATTCCGATCCCGGTCGACCCGCTTTTGGTCGCCGTGGTATTGGCGAAATCAGGCGCATGGCGACGCATTGCATTTGCCTGCACCGTCGCATCGGTTGTTGGTGGGGCTGGCGGCTGGGCGCTGGGGGCATTTTTAGGCCTGCATATCCATGAACTGATCAGCAGTCTGCCAGTGGCACTGGCGGCCCCCTCAGCCTTTGCCGCGGTTGAGGCTGGATTTGCTGAATTCGGGCTGATTTTGGTATTTCTTGGCGCGTTTTCACCGCTACCCTATAAAGTGATCGCGGTGAGTGCGGGCATCGGCGGGTTTGGTTTGTTGCCGTTTTTGTTGATGTCATTTATTGGCCGTGGATTGCGATTTGGCGTCGTTGCCGCGATTGCACGGCATCATGGCGACGCAAAAAAGCTGATCAGCCTTGTTTCACTTCTTGTGGCATTGTTTGCGGGGGCCATATGGCTGACAAAATAAACCAGTTTCTGCCACCAATCACGCCTGGTCAGGGGATTTTGCTTTGCGGGGCTATTTCAGCCAGCCTCTATGCCGGCGCGTTGTGGTTTCAATATGTTGGCGGGCTTAGCCCCTGTAGCCTGTGTTTGTGGCAGCGCTGGCCGCACATCATGATCGCGGTGCTGGCGGTGCTGGCCTTATTTATACGGATGCCCCGCCTTATTCTGACAGCCATAGCCATAACCGCCGCAACCAGTGTGATTCTGGCGGCATACCATGCTGGGGTTGAATGGCAATTATGGTCTGGCCCTGGGGGGTGTACCGCCAGTTTAACCAGCGGTGATGATCTGACCAGCCTGACAGATAGTCTCTTGGCGACACCGGTCGTTAGATGCGATCAGGTAGCGTGGTCATTTCTGGGCCTATCGATGGCCGGCTGGAATAGCCTGTTCAGCCTTGACATATGTTTGATTGCGCTTATCTGCTTACTACAGGGAAAGAAGGTAGCATCATGACATCACGTAACCCGACCACATCACGCCGCGACATTGAGAGATTTCTTCGTGTTGACCATGCCGGCGAACGGGCGGCGCAACAAATCTACAAAGGACAGCTTGCGGTTCTGGCAAATCATGAGATGGCTGATGAAATCCGCCATATGATGGATCAGGAAGTTGAACATCTAGAAACATTTGACCATCTGTTGAACGAACGAAAAGTCCGGCCTTCATTGCTCGACCCGTTATGGGGTGCGGCCGGGTTTACCCTTGGCGTTGTCACCGCCGCCATGGGGCCAAAAGCCGCTATGGCCTGCACCATTGCGGTGGAAGAAGTGATTGGTGAACATTATCAAAAGCAAGCTGATATTTTAGGCGAGGATGAACGCGATTTACACGCCATTGTTGAACGGTTTCGTGATGAAGAGCTAGAACATCGCGATATTGCCGTTGATCATGACGGACGCGAGGCACGGCATTATGATCTGTTGCGGAGCGTGATTCAGCGTGGGTGCCGTACCGCGATCAAAATTGCTGAAAAAATCTAGGCAGACTCATCATCATCCTGCTGTAACTCGGTGTCCCAATACAGATAATCGCGCCAAGACTCATGCAAATAATTCGGCGGAAACGCCCGCCCATTTTCCTGTAATTGCCAAACATTCGGCGCCACCGGCGTGGCCAATGGATGCATCCCAGATTGGCCGGGCATTTTATTGGCTTTTCGCAAGTTACATGGCCCACAGGCGGCCACCACATTTGTCCATGACGTGCGCCCGCCACGTGATTTTGGAATAACATGGTCAAACGTTAATTCAGACGCGACAAAGCCATTACCGCAATATTGACAGGAAAACCGGTCGCGTAAAAACACATTAAAGCGGGTAAAGGCCGGGTTGCGGGTTTGTGGCACATATTCTTTCAGCGCGATAACCGATGGCAGTTTCATTGTCAGGCTAGGCGATGAAATTTGCTGATCATATTCTGAAATGATCGTCACCCGATCCGACCAGACAGCTTTGATGGTGTCCTGCCATGACCATAGTGACAGCGGAAAATAATTTAGTGGCCGAAAATCTGCGTTAAGCGCCAATGCCGGCGCAAACCCCCCTGCGTTCATCATACACTCCCTTGCCAGATCAAACGCATCCGATGAAAAAAGCAAAACATGCCGCGCCGGCAAATACAACCCCAGCCAATCAATATATTGTGGTGCGACAGTATGACGCCGCTATATATCGTTTCGTAAAAAAACATCAGAGACAGCTTGTGTCGATCAATCGGTGATATGCGATGCCAAAAACGTAATCGAAGCGGTCAGACCATCTGGGTCAATACCGTGGCCAAGGCCGGGCCGTTCGACACTATCAACAACAACACCAAGCGGTTGCAGTATCTGTACCGCTTCATGCATCAATGCGCATGGCACGACCTGATCATCGCTACCATGCACCAACTGCACCGGTGGATAGGGGGTGTCTGGCATGGCTGATAAATCTTCATGTTGTAATAACGCACCTGAGAAACTGATGATAGCGGCAGGGGCTGGTTGCAACCGCAAGCCGCAATGCAACGCCATCATACCGCCTTGGGAAAACCCAGCCAACACAAGGGCAGATTCGGTCAAGCTGAACGCCGACAACAGCGCGGCAATGGCCGTCTTTATGATCGGCGCGGCATAATCTGGGCCATTGACCCGGTCTTCGATATCAAACCATTCGCGTCCAGCCGGGTTCATTTTGCACGGATCTGGCCCATTCGGCACGAAAAATGCCATGCCCGGAAACCGGATCGCATAGGGCCGCGCCAAATCAGCAAGATCATTGCCATCAGCCCCCCAGCCATGTAGCAACATCATCACCTGTGTCGGGGCACCGCCATGTGCTGGCGGGACATATGGGCCAATCAGGCCACCAAATTCACGAAGTTCCATAAATCCCCTCTTCGATATACCGCCATATTATCAAGGCTTTTAACGCGCTGAACGCGATCGTCATGCTGGTTATATTGACGAAAGTGTTGCAAAGCGATAGGTCTGAGGCAAGCAAAACAGCCGGGTATCTGTCGGTAATGGCACCGTTTCACACCAGATTTGCACCCAGCCCCACCGGGCCTTTGCACCGCGGGCACATCTATGCCGCACAGGTTGCCCATCATTTTGCCAGACAAACTGGTGGTGCCTTCACCCTGCGCATTGACGATATTGACCATACCAGATGCCGCGATCAGTTCACCAAGGCTATCTATGATGATTTACGCTGGCTAGGGCTGACATGGGACGGGCCGGTGCCATTTCAAAGCCATAGGCTAGAGGCCTATCAGACGGCGCTACAGACACTGCAAAAGCGCGATCTTGTCTATCCTTGTTTTCTCAGCCGTAAAGAATTGGCCGATATTTTAAGTGCGCCCCATGGCCACCCTGCCGCCGTCAGCATTCGCGATACCGATAAACTCTTGCCAGACCATGAACAACAACGCCGCGCCGCTGGTGGCATGGCGGCCGCTTGGCGCCTGCGCATGGACCGGGCAGTCCACAGCGCCGCCGCCGCATCGCTTACTTGGTATGATCACCTCACCGGCACACAGCGCCTTACCCCAGAAATTTTTGGTGATGCTATTATTGCCCGCGGCGATATTGGAGTCTCATATCATCTGGCGGTGGTCGTTGATGATGCGCTTGATAACATCTCGCTGGTCACTCGTGGTATCGATCTAGCACCGTCAACGCATCTGCACAGATTGTTGCAAGCATTACTTGGCTTACCAACACCCGACTACCTGCATCATGAATTGGTATGTGATGCCGCTGGCAAGCGCTTAGCCAAACGAGATCAAGCGCAGAGCATCGCACAATTACGCGATGACGGGGTAGATCAAAATGACCTGCTCGGTACGCTGCCAGCCTTACCCCAGCTATCGCCGTTATAATTTCCAATTCGGAAACATATTAATATCTGTAACGCTCATCTTGAGTATTATTTTCGAAATTTGTGCAATTTTTATCCTTGCTGGGGGTTGACTTAAATTGTTGCAAAGCTCATATACGTCGT
>CAJWSS010000002.1:0-26920 GCA_913045915.1 uncultured Alphaproteobacteria bacterium
GAGAGGGCACGCCAATTGCGCTAGATGATTCTGCAGAGCAGTTCGCAATTGACAGCATGCTGGAAGCACTTGACGCAGATGGCAGGCGTGCTCAGGTCATCATACTTGATAACCTGTCAACACTCAGACGCGGCGTTAATGAGAATGACAACACAGAAACGCAGGCATTAATTACGTGGCTGGTATCTCTTCGCCATCGGGGTTACACGGTCGTTTTGGTCCACCATGCAGGAAAAAGTGGCCAACAACGAGGAGCCTCAATAATTGAAGTTCCTATGGACTACGTGATCAAGTTAGCTCCGCCAGAAAACGGCAAGCCAGTATTTGGGGACGGCGCGAGATTTGAGTTTGCCTTTGACAAGGTAAGAGCAAAAAGACCCCAGCATGACAAGTTCACTGCTCTACTGCGTCCAGATGAAAACGGGCAGTTACAGCTCTACTACGACACACTTGAAAGCAACTTAGATGACTATTTCTTTGTTCTTCGTTTTCTTGGTGAGGAAGGTGACGTACCCCAACGCGAAATTGCAAAACATTTGAAGATGTCTGTAGGGAAGGTAAATGGTGCTATCAAGCGCCTTTCACAACACGGCCTCATCACCAACACAAATACGTGCAAACTACCAACCACCTATGGCCGACAGACTTTGCACGAAATATGGCCTGCATTGTTTGCTGAACCCGCCCAAGCAGAACTAACCGACGACGAAAAAATGCCATTTTAATAGTGGTGTTCATGAACATGTTCACGGGCTTGATAGCCCGTGAACAACTAAGGCTGGAAGCGGATTTGCGGCCGTTCATAAATGAACAACCAATATTAATGCCATATGTTCATGTTCTCCCCCCGTTAGGGGGGTGAACACTGAACGGGGTGAACGAGAACTGGTGAAACAAAAATACCAGCGGGTAAAAGCTAACCCGTTCTTGGTCCAAGAGCCGTGGCGCCCCGTTCTTGGGCCTTTTTCACGCGATCAGTGTTGTGTTTTATTGGGTTTAATTGTCTTGACGTGAGGTTCGAAACCCACACGATCAAGCATTCAGTAGGAGTGCTTCTGTCAGCAGTGCTTTAAGATTTGTAATGATGTGTTTATTGAGTGATATTATCAGCACAAAGCGCTAACGGTGTTTCATGAAAATCAATCTAATTGAGAGTTTTTGCAATCAATATGTAGGTTTTGTGAGGGTTGCGGCCGAAGATGGCAGTTTTGGGTGGGGACAACTATCCACCTATAATGCGGATATCACCCAACAGATTTTACATCGTCAGGTTGCGCCATGGGTATTAGGTCGTGAGGTCAGCACACCAGCCATGCTGGATGAACTGCTCGATCTGGTCACGGAGAAAGAACATAAATTTCCGGGGTCTTATTTGCGCCGCGCGATGGCTGGTTTTGATACAGCGGTTTGGGACTTATATGGCAGGCAAAAAGGCATGCCTGTAGCGGCGTTGCTTGGCGGTGCCGCTGGACGAGTGCGCGCCTACGCCTCGTCTATGAAACGCGATATTACCCCACAAGACGAAGCCAAACGTATGTGCGCATTACGCGACAAATATGGATTTGATGCTTTTAAAGTTAGGGCTGGTGCTGAAGTTGGCCGCAATCAGGATGAATGGCCGGGGCGCACCGAAGAGATAATCCCGACCATGCGGCAGGCCATGGGTGACAAAGCTGCATTATTAATCGATGCCAACAGCTGTTACACACCAGAACGGGCCATTGAAGTGGGGTTGATGTTACAGGATCATGGGTTTTGCCATTTTGAAGAGCCATGCCCCTATTGGGAACTTGAACAGACAAAACAGGTCACTGACTATCTTGATATTGATGTAACAGGCGGCGAACAAGATTGTGACTTACCAACATGGCGTCGCATGATCGATATGCGGGCAGTAGATATTGTGCAACCTGATATTTTGTATCTGGGTGGCATCTGCCGCACGTTGCGGGTTGTTAAAATGGCGGCTAGGGCCGGTCTGCCCGTCACCCCGCATTGTGCGAATTTGTCAATGGTGACGTTATTTACCATGCATCTGTTACGGGCTATTCCAAATGCCGGCAATTATCTAGAATTTTCCATCGAAGAGGCAGATTATTATCCATGGCAATATGGACTGTTTGCCGAATCGCCCTATGCCATAGATGATGGGCATGCCACAGTCACCGACAGGCCCGGCTGGGGAGTTGAGATTCACCCTGATTGGTTGGCCGCGGCACAGTATCAAAAAACCGCACTTGCTGATATGCCACAGCTTTAAACCGGCCGGTGATACATTATATTTTTTGGAACTGACCCGTATGAAAATAATTGTTAAAGAATCCGCGCTTCACGGTCTCGGCGTATTTGCCTGTATCGATTTTGCGCCCGGCGATGTGATTGAACGCTGTCCCTATTTGGTGATTGATGATGATGATCTTCAGGAAATTAACCGACTAAACGATTATTTATTTACCAGTCCAGACAATGAGAATGATTATTTATGCGTGCTAGGGTGCGGCATGATTTACAATCATGGCGCCCCGGCAAATGCCGAATGGCAGATTGATGATGATGACAACCGCTTTATTCGTTTCACCGCCACATCTGTGATCAAAATAGGTGAGGAAATATTGCATGATTATGGCAATGAATATTGGGATACCCGCAGCTAGGGTATGTCGGCCGCGTCAGGCTCTTTGACCGGTGGTACGTCCAATTGTGCCACCCTGCCTTCAAAACCATCTACTGCAGGATAAAGCCGCATCACCAATGGATCATGACCGGGAATGATATGATCATGGCTTGGAGCCACTTTGCACAGCCTGTCAAAACTCTCGAGCATCTCGCCAACATGATAGGCAACTGTAAATGGGCGTCCACTGTCCATATTTTCATAAAAATGCGCGGCGTCGGAGGCCAAAACGACCCAACCACGCTTGGTATGAACCGACACAAATTGCAGTCCGGCCGAATGACCGCCGGTACCATGCAGCGTTATACCAGGGCATAAATTGTCATCGCCATCGTGGAACATCACCCGTTGTTTATAATTCATTCGAACTATGCCACACACATCCTCAACCTCAAATGAGTAGGACATGCGTGGGTGCCGCATATATTTTCCAGTGGCAAACTGCAATTCTTTTTCCTGCAGATGAAAGCTGGCATTGGCAAACTGATCAAAATTTCCAGAATGGTCATAATGAAGATGTGTAAGGATAATATCTTGGACTGTGTCTGCGGCTACACCAAGGGCTGCTAATGTGTCGATTGGACAGTGTAAGAACTGTCGTCCTCGGCGTGCTGCGACGACTTCGGTAAATCCTGTGTCAATTAAAACATTATGGTCGCCGCAACGGGCCAGCCAAACAAAATAGTCCATCGGCATTGGGCTGTCATGTGGGTCGCCACCAATAAAATGTTCACTTCTGTTAGCGTCGCGCATGGCATAGCGAATAGCGTAGAGTTCATAAATAGGTAGATCATTTTGCATGACGTGTCACACCTTTTTGGCCAGGTAAAAGCGCCTGTCGTCTATCAGGAGCATCTGATGCAATATTAGGAAACGCTGTATTTGTCTAGCAACCCTAAAGCGATGTCAAAAATGGCTGGTAGGGCATCAAAAACTATGCATCAATAGGGATCAAGTTGGCAATTAAGTGAGCAATGATGATGCAGCTGACAAGCACGCATTGGGGTACATATCACTACGAAACAAAAAATGGCAGAGTGACCGCGCTGACGCCATTTGAAGATGATACAGAACCAACCACGATTGGTCAGGGCATCCTAGGTGTGCTTGATCATGAAACACGAATCACACAGCCAATGGTCAGACAAAGCTGGCTAATGGGCAGTTCCGACAACCGTAACACAGAAAAACGTGGATCTGAACAATTCGTAGCTGTTGATTGGGACACTGCCGCCCAGTTGGTTGGTAGCGAATTGCAACGTGTCATTGATGCATATGGTAATGAGGCAATTTATGCTGGCTCCTACGGCTGGGCCAGTGCTGGTCGATTCCATCATGCACAAAGCCAGATTCATAGATTTTTGAATGTAATTGGCGGTTACACAAAATCAGTCAATACCTATAGTTTCGCTGCTGCTGAGGTCATGATGCCACATGTGATTGGTGATTTCAGGAATTACACCTACAACCAAACTAGCTGGGCGTCGGTGATTGCCAATACCAAATTATTTGTGGCGTTTGGTGGTGCGCCGCTTAAAAATGGACAGATTGGTCAGGGCGGGGTTGGACGACACATACAACGTGAGTCAATTCTGGCTGCCTATGAAAATGGCGTCAAATTTATCTCCATATCGCCTTTAAAGAGTGACATGGATGATGATGTGCAGGCTGTTTGGCTCCCCATCAGACCAAACACAGACACAGCGCTCATCATAGCGCTTTGTTATGAGTTAATGGACAGGCAGCTTTATGATCAGAATTTTTTAGATCGCTGCACGGTTGGCTTTGATAAATTTTCTGCGTATCTAAGGGGCAAGCATGACGGGGTAGCCAAAACAGCTGACTGGGCGGCAGCAATTTGTGACATGCCAGCCGATGATATTCGCCGGTTGGCCGATGAGATGGCAACACACCGAACCATGTTGTCATTGAGCTGGTCACTCACCCGGCAAGCCCATGGCGAACAGCCATTTTGGGCGGGTGTTGTGCTAGCGGCAATGCTTGGGCAAATCGGTTTGCCTGGCGGTGGGTTTGGTTTTGGCTATTCGGCGACAAACACAGTCGGTAATAATTTTCACCGAAATATGCCGATAGCCGATTTGCCGCAGGGCCGCAACCCAATCAAAAGCTTTATTCCGGTTGCACGGATTGCTGATATGTTGGAAAATCCAGGAAGTGATTTCGCCTATAATGGTTCAACTTATCAATATCCAGATATAAAAATTATATATTGGGCCGGTGGTAACCCATTTCACCACCATCAAGATTTGAGGCGTTTACGAAGAGCTTGGCAAAAACCGGATACGGTGATTGTGCATGACTGGTGCTGGAACGCCTCGACAAAACATGCGGATATCGTTTTGCCGACAACGACCATGCTTGAGCGTACTGATATTGCCATGTCACCGCGCGACAATTATTTTGTGTCGATGCAACAGGCTCAAGCGCCAATTGGTGACGCCCGCGATGACTATGAAATTTTACGCGGCATTAGTCGCGTTATGGGCGTCGAGGACAAATTTACCGAAGGGCGTGATGCCGCCGCATGGCAACGCTGGATGTATGATGTTACGCGTCAATCCATGGCCGCATTTGGCTATGAACTGCCATCTTATGATGCTTTTCTAGAGCGTGGCTGGTTCAAAATTGACGAACTTGGCGAACCAGCCGTCATATTGGATAAATTCCGCGCTGATCCCATCGCCAACAAGCTTGACACACCATCTGGAAAAATCGAAATCTATTCCGAACAAGTGGCTGGATTCGGCTATGACGATTGCCCCCCACACCCCAGTTGGCTGACACCGCCAGAATGGCTTGGCAAGACAGAACGTGCCGGCCAGCTTCATCTATTATGTGCGCAACCCGCCAATAAATTACACTCGCAGCTTGATCATGGCAGTATCAGCCGCGCGACAAAAATCAACGGGCATGAGCCGGTGTTGATTAATGTTGATGATGCGGCAGACCGCGGCATTGCCGATGGTGCCATTGTAAGGGTGTTTAACCAGCGTGGTGCCTGTTTATGCGGGGCCCGCTTGACCAAAGATATCATGCCGGGGGTGTTGATGATTTCCACCGGGGCTTGGTTTGACCCGGATATTAACGGCGATAGTGGTCTTGATTGCAAACATGGCAACCCGAATGTGTTGACCCCTGATCGGGGCACCTCATCGCTGGCGCAGGGCCCGGCCGCGCATTCCTGCCTAGTTGAGATCGAACCTTGGACCGGCGCACCGGTTGCGGTGACGGCGTTTACCGCACCCGAAATTGTGCAAGCAAAGACGGGCCCAATTAGGACACGCAACGTATGAGCTGGCGCGATTGGATTGATCACGGCATCGAGGCGCAATTTAACCCGCGGCTGGCGGTGGGAGATGAGGCTGAAAGCTGGCTTAACGGGTGGGCTGACGCCTCGTTACGCCGGCAAGCGGAACTTGGCGGTGTTTTCGACATTGCCTATGGTGCGCATCATCTCATGCGATTTGACTATGCGCCGGCGGATACGGCCCTGCCAGTCATTATCAATATTCATGGCGGCTATTGGCGGGCACTGGATAAATCGGCGATGATCCATCACATGGCTGATTTGGCGGCCTCTGGATTTGGCATTGTTAATGTGAATTACCCGCTCTGCCCAGAGGTCACGCTGAGCGAAATCATGGCCTGTCTGAATGATGCCATAGGGGCGATTGTCGCGCATTGTGATCGAGACGCAAAACCATCTCGATTTATCTTGATGGGGCATTCGGCAGGGGCGCATATGGCGATGCATCTCTCGCGTCATCCGGCACTCGCAGGCCGATTGCCGGGGGTGGTGGCTTTGTCGGGCATTTTTGAAACCGGTGTGGTGCGTGAATTATCTGTTAATGATGATGTTAGATTATCCGCAGATGAGGCAGATCGCTGGGATTGTCTGAAACAAATGCCGGCATCAGGCCCGGCCTATTATATCAGCGCGGGTGGGGCTGAACCGTCTGGCTGGATTGACCAGTCATGGATGATGGCGCAGGCCTTGCTCAGGCGCGGCGATGATGTGACCTTTCATATATCTGGCGGGGCGCATCACTTCAGCTTGGTTGATTGGTTGTGCAATGGGCAGACCCCGGAAGGTGCAAAATTGCATCGCTGGATGGCTGGCCGCTGATCATGCCAAACTAATGCGCACCGAGATAATCGCGCAATATATTGGCGCCTAAAACGGCCATTGGCGCGGCTTGACCGCCAACGGACGCCGCATTGCTGGCCGAGGCATTACCATCAAGATGGCGTTTCAACACACCCTGCAGAATGGCGGCAAAGCGAAAACATTGAAAGGCAATTAATGCGTCCCAATGTGCTGGCTTTTCATACCCGGTCTGATGACAAAATCGTGCGACAAGATCGTCTTCTGCTGGAATTCCAATGGCGGCCCGATTAACCCCACCAAGCCCGCCAATGGGCCAGCGCTGATCCATGCGCAACATCGCGCACCAATAGGAAAGATCAACAAAGGCTGGTCCTAATGTGCTGAGTTCCCAATCAATCAATGCCTGAATGTCGGTGCCATTTTGCAACAGCATATTATCAAGCCGGAAATCGCCATGAATGACACACACCCCCGGCAAGGCCTCTCCCAACGCATCTTCAAGATGGGTGATCAAGAATTCCATTTCAGCCAAATCCTCGGTCTGGCTGGCCCGATATTGCCGTGTCCAAGTGGCAAATTGGCGGTCGATATATCCAGCTGGTTTGCCAAAATCCTCAAGGCCAATGGCAGACGGGTCAAGCGTTGCCAACGCCGCTAATATATCGGTTTGTTTGTGATAGAGCTGAGAACGGTCAGTGGGGGTATAATCGTTGAGAGATGGATCAAAAACGGCCGTTCCCGCCACTTTTTCCATGACGAAAAATTTTCTGCCAATGACAGTGGCGTCGCGGCATTCTGCAACCATTTTTGGTACCGGAACCGCGGTGCCATCAAGGGCGGCCATCACCTGAAATTCACGATCAACAGCATGTGCAGATTTCAATAAAACGCCAGCTGGTTGCGTGCGCAAAACATAACGGCCTTGTTTTGTGACAAGTTCATAGGTCGGGTTAGATTGTCCAACCGAAAATTTTATCATTTCAACTGCAGGGCCAATTTGTGGCGCATGTTCCGCCAGCCATGGGGCCAGTTGCGCCAGTAAATCAGTGGCATTGGTGTCAACTCTTGTCATTCATCTACCTGTTGGCTGAACTTGCTCTATTGGTCATGGAAATGAAAAAATCGGCGTGAGGATGGTAGCAAATTTCTGTTTTGTGTGGCGCTTGCTTTCGCCTAGTCTAATATGACAATCATATTGCGCAAATGAAACAATGACGGCTGTCCAAAAAAGGGATCACGCATGGGAAAAAAGCTCGAAGGGCAGACAATTTTGGTCACTGGTGCAGGCCGCGGTCTTGGCGCCAGCTTTTGCCAGATCGTCGCTGAAGCTGGGGCGCAGGTGCTGGCACTTGGCCGCCAAGAGGCCGCTTTACGCAACACCATCGCCAGCTTGCCCGGATCTGGACATGATATTGTGATCGCTGATGTGACAGACCCTGCCGCGGTAACTGCGGGTCTGACTGGCAAAGCCTATAACGCGGTGATTAATAATGCCGGCATCGCGACCACGGCGGCACTTCACAATAGCGCGGTTGATGATGCTAAACATGTGATCAACACGAATCTGCTGGGCAATTTATGGGTGTTGCAGGCCAGCGTGCCGGCGCTGGTGGCGGCTGGCGGCGGTGTTATCGTCAATATTGCTTCGGTTTTAGGGCATCGCCCGTTGCCGCAAACCGGCATTTATGCGGCCAGCAAGGCGGCGGTGATCCAGATGACCAGGTCAGCGGCGCTGGAACTTGCGCGCGACAACATCAGGGTCAATGCGCTGGCCCCGGGGTATATCATGACAGACCTCAACCGGGCATTTTTGCAAAGCGAAGACGGCGCACGGCTGGCCAAAAAAGTGCCAATGCGCCGCTTTGCCGCGGCCGAGGAATTATCTGCCGCATTGATTTTTTTGCTGGATCCCCAAAACAGCTATATGACCGGAGAAACACTGACCATTGATGGTGGCATGGGGGCTGGCCTTTAGGGGCGGCAGGATCATCACTGAATAAGGAACCGCTTTTATGGATTTTTCGATTACTGCCGAATTGGCGGCAGACGCCAAACGGGTTGAGACATTTGTGGCTGATGAAATCATTCCGCTTGAGTCTGATCCGGCGCATTATGACGCTTATGGCAATATCAACATGGCGCTATTGCAGTCCCTGCGTGGCAAGGTGAAAGCGGCTGGCCTATGGGCGCCCCAGATGCCAAAGGACCAAGGCGGTATGGGGTATGGCCCAACGGGTATGGCGGTGCTCTATGAAGCCATGAACCAGTCAATTTTTGGGCCGGTGGCGTTTAACTGTGCGGCGCCGGATGATGGCAATATGTATATTTTGAATAAAGTTGCATCCAAGGAGCAAAAGGCCAGATGGTTACAGCCAATTATTGACGGTGACGTGCGGTCTTCCTTTGCCATGACCGAACCGGCGCCGGGTGGCGGGTCTGACCCGGGGATGATCCAAACCACGGCGACGCGGCAGAATGGGCAATGGGTGATCAATGGACGTAAATGGTATATTACCGGCGCGGGCGAGGCCGAACATTTCATTTTGATTGCCAAAACCGGTGGTGATGCCAGAACCGGATTGACCGCATTTCTGTTTCATCGTGATGATCCTGGTTGGCGTATTGAACGGCGCATCGGTATCATGGGGCCAGAGGAACATGGTGGCCATTGCGAGCTTATATTTGACGGGCTGACGCTTGATGATGACCGCGTGTTGATGGGAGAGGGGCAGGGTTTGAAAGTCACACAAATCCGTCTTGGTCTTGCCCGTCTGACACATTGCATGCGCTGGCTTGGTTTGGCCCGGCGGGCGGTCGCCATTGCGGCTGATTATGCGGCCAATCGTCAAGGCTTTGGCATCAAGCTGGCAGACCGTGAGTCAATCCAGATCAAGCTGGGACAGGCGGCGATGGATATCGAGATTGGCCGGGTTATGGTGATGCGGGCGGCCTGGCGTATCGAACAGGGGTCGAAGGCCCGGCAGGATATATCAATTGCCAAAATCCATGTGTCGCAATTATTGAATCGCGTGACCAGTGACGCCATCCAGATTTGTGGCGCGCGTGGTTATTCCAAAGACACAATTCTGGAATGGATTTATCGTTATGGTCGGCAGGCCTTGCTTGTTGATGGGGCAACTGAAGTGCATCAGATGGTGATTAACCGGTTTTTGCAAAATCAAGGTCAAGCCTTTTGGGGATGGGGCGTTGGCAATGATTAAAGCGGCAGAAACTGCGCTCAGGCCAGATGTGGGGACGTAAACCATGACGACATCTTTTTCGATCAAAAACACGCCGTTTGCATCGCTTGATATGCAGGGTGCGGATATAGCGCCTTTGTCACCAATAGATTTTTTACAGCGCGCGGCCCATGTGTTTGGCGATAAAACCGCGATCATTTATGAAGACCGGCGGCTTGATTACCGCATGCTGGATCGACGCTGTCGCCAGTTGGCATCGGCACTGCAACGTGCGGGCATTGCGCCCGGCCAAACGGTCTCGGTGATATGTCCAAATGTGCCTGAAATGATCGAGTTGCATTTTGCTGTGCCAATGACAGGTGCGGTGTTGAACACCATTAACACCCGGCTAGACGCCACATTAATTGCCAGCATTCTAGATCATGGCGAGGCACAACTGTTATTTGTTGACCGCGAATATAGTGATGTTGTCGAAGCTGCGTTGGCACTGATTAAGCGCGATATAACATTGGTGGCCATAGATGATGCACATTGCCCGGCTGGCCGCTTGCTGGGGCCGCTGGACTATGAGGCATTTTTGGCCAGCGGTGATGCTGATGATGCCCTGTTTGACCTGCAGGATGAGACCCATCCGTTGTCCCTTAGCTATACATCTGGCACAACCGGCAATCCAAAAGGCGTGGTCTATTCACATCGCGGGGCGGCGCTGAATGCACTGGGCAATGTGATGGCTATGGGGTTGCAATCGCGTAGTATCTATTTATGGACCTTGCCGCTTTTTCATTGCAATGGCTGGACCCACCCTTGGGCGGTAACCGCGGTTGGCGGCACGCATATTTGTTTGCGTAGCATTGACCCAGCGAAAATTTTTCACCTGTTGGCATCTGAGTCTGTCACCCATATGGCGGCCGCGCCGGTGGTTTTATCGATGCTGATTCATGCCCCGGCAGAAATCAAGCAGGCACTGTCACGCACCGTGCAAATCGCAACTGGCGGGGCGGCACCGCCAAGTAAGGTGATTGATGATATGGAACAGATGGGGTTTGAGGTCACGCATCTTTATGGGCTGACTGAATCTTATGGCCCCTCATTGATTTGTGAAATGCAAAATGACTGGGTGGATATGCCATTGGCTGGTCGCGCACAGAAAATGGCACGCCAAGGGGTGCCGCATATTCTGGCGGGTAGGTTCCAAATTGTCGATCCGGCGACCATGCGGCCAGTGCCAGCAGATGGCCAAACCATTGGGGAAATTATGTTGCGCGGTAACACCGTGATGAAGGGCTATTTCAAAAACCCAGAGGCCACAGCTGAGGCTTCGGCCGGCGGGTGGTTTCATACTGGTGATCTGGCCGTGATGCACCCAGATGGCTATGCCGAAGTGAAAGACCGGTCAAAGGATATTATAATTTCTGGCGGGGAAAATATTTCCAGTCTGGAGATTGAAGAAACCCTCTATCAACATAGCGACATCATGGAAGCGGCTGTTGTTGCCCGCCCTGATGAAAAATGGGGCGAAACACCTTGTGCCTTTATCACGCTAAAGCCGGGGTGCGATGGTCTTGATGGCGATCAGCTTCGTGACTGGTGCCGGGCGCGACTAGCCGGGTTTAAATTGCCAAGCCATTTCGTGTTCAGCGATTTGCCGAAAACACAAACCGGCAAAATTCAAAAAACGGTCCTGCGTGAACGGGCGAAATCCATTGAATGATGGCTATTCAAAAACCATGTCATGATGATTTTTTAAAATCAAATTAGATAAAGGCATTAAGGAGTCAGTCACATGTCGGATCATTCTCACCAATCTGGTGATGCGGCTTCACGGGCCATGATGGATAATTTATATTGGTGGGGGATTCCTTCATTATTTCGTGCGGCGATAGCTGACAATCCGGCGGATCTTGATATTGCGCTTGTTGGGGTGCCGCATTCAACCGGCAATGGCACCACTGAACGTGATCAGCATTTGGGGCCGCGCGCGGTGCGGCATGTATCTGCCAATATGCGGCGGGCCCATATGCGGTATGGATTCTACCCGCTGGAAACCGGGCGTATCGGTGATATTGGCGATGTGCCTTTGCCCGAAGCCAATAATAATGAAGCTTGTATCAAGGCGATCACCAGCTTTTTCCGGCAGATTGATGCAGCCGGTGCGCGGCCGGTGTCAATTGGCGGCGATCATTCGATCACTGGTGGCATTTTACGCGCCATTTCCGGGCCAGACTCACGGCTGACAAATGGCGGCAAAGTGGCGTTATTGCATCTTGATGCGCATACCGACACATTTGAAAGCCTTGAGCATTTTTTAGGGGCTAAAGACAGCGCTGCACATTGGGCTAGTTATCTGGTGCATGAAGGGCATGTTGACGCCTCGCGCAGTTTGCAGATTGGTTTGCGTGGCAATGCGCGGCGGCTTGACTGGCTGGAGCCAAGCCACCGGTTGGGGTACGAAGTGATCACCATGGAGGATTATCGGCAGATGGCGTTTCAGGATGTCGTGGCTAAAATCCGTGCGGTCATTGGCGATATGCCGGTCTATATTACTTTTGATCTTGATTGTCTTGACCCGACTGTAGCACCGGCAGTGTCAAATATTGAACCGGGTGTTGCTGGGTTTGGCATTGATGAGGCAATCGGGCTTTTGCAGGCTGTCAAGGGACTGAATGTGATTGGCGGTGATGTTGTTTGCCTGATGCCAACCAAGGACAGCCCGAATAATATCACCGCCATGGTGGCTGCCTCTGTGGCGTATGAAATCCTCAGCCAAATTGCCTGGTATAAACATGCGGGATGATCATCAAACGCCCGGCACAAGCATTGGCATTAATGGTGTGGGGCCGTGATGGCGGCGGGGGCTAATGGCAAGCCGCGGGACAACGATATTTTGCATCTCGCCGTGGCACAATCGCCAGCTGGGCTGACGGGGTCACCTGTCAGGTTGGACTGGCTTGAACACCAGCTTGTGACGGCTGACTATACAAGTCTGAAACGCTGATATTATTCTGGAATATAGCGTTCACCAATGGCTGGTTTATTCACGCCTAAGCCGGGCAATTCCCATACTCCGGCTCCCGGTGGGTTCAAATCACCACCGATATTGGCATCAATAAGATAAGGCCGGCCGCTGGCAATGCCAGCTTGTATGGCATCGCCAAGATCACCAGCCTGGTCAATACTGACACCTTCAACACCAGCTGACCGTGCCATCGCGGCAAAATCTGGATTATAGGGCTTGCCAGTGTCTGGATGATGGAAATCTGTTGCCAGTTCACGTCCGCCCAAATAGCCGCGTTGCAGGCCACGAATTGACCCATAGGCATAATTGTTCCAGACCACCCACACCACTGGAATATTATATTCTACCGCTGTGCCTAGAACATTCGCATGCATGAAAAAGGCTCCATCGCCGCACACTGATACCGCTGGCCGGTCCGGCGCCGCCAGCTTGGCGCCCATAACACCGGCCACGCCAAATCCCATTGGGCCAAAGCCCATCGACCCAATCAGCGAGTCAGGTCGGCTCGGGCGGCAAAATTGCAATAGCCAGTTATGATGCACGCCGATATCACTGACCAGAATAGCGTCTTCGGGCAATGCCTTATCAATTTCAACAGCGGCGCGTTGTGGGTTAATCGGGGTACTGTCATCCACCATGCCCGGGGCAACAAATGCATCCCATTCCCGCCGATAGCCGTCAATGGCATCCAGCCATTTGCCGCGTGCTTCTGTTGGCGCGCCATCATGCCCGCGCCGGTCAAGCTCGGCCAGAATTTGTCGTAGGAAGGTGCGCACATCAGCCATCAGCCCCAGCGCAACTGGATAGTTGCGGCCGATTTCTTCAGGGTCAATGTCCACATGAATTAACCTTGTTGGTGGAATTGTGAAGGAATAGCCGGGGATCCATGAGCTTGATGTGCGGTCATCAAACCTGACCCCAAGAGCCAGCAGGACATCGGCTTGTCGGCAGGCGTGATTGGCCTGATAGGTGCCGCCACGTTGGACAAGGCCAAGCGATAGCGGGTGTTCAACAGGTAGAGCGCCAAGACCGCTGGCCGATGCCGCCACCGGAATTTTCAAACGTTCAGCAAGCTGCAGCAATTCAGCGGCCGCCCCGCCGTAGCGCACACCCTGCCCCACAACAATGACCGGTTTTTCTGCACTAAGAAGCATATCGACAGCTTTTACCACACCATCTGGATCTGCCCCGCAACGTGACGATATGTTGGCACTCCATGCTGATGGGTCAGGTGTTTCAGTTGTGGCGGATTCTTTGAAAATATCAAAAGGCACATCCAGAACAACGGGCCCCGGCCGGCCAGTCACCATGGTTTTCCAGGCCTGGCGGGTCATTAATGGCACCTGCTCACCGCGCGTTGGCTGGTACACACGTTTGCAATAGGCCTGCACGGTTGATGGAAAATCTGCCTGATAATGGCGGTAGGTTTCCTGAAAAGCGCCGCGGTTAAACTGGCTGGTTGGTACATTGCCGGTAATCGCCAGAAATGGCACCGAATCAAAAAATGCGTTGGCCAGACTGATCGGCAGATTTGCTGACCCTGGCCCGCATGAGGTAAAAGTGGCGGTTGGCTGGCCAGACACCCGGTAATAAACATCTGCCATAAACCCCGAAACGCTCTCATGATGCACAGAAATTGTTGCTATTTCATCGGCGCGTTCATGCATGGCATCGATCAGACCAATATTGCCGTGCCCACACAGGCCAAACACATAGGGCACTTTTTCCCGAATAAGATAATCAATGATCACCTGACCGCCGTTGAGCAAATTGCTGTCATTCATGCTGTGTGTTCCTTTTTTATGATCATGATGGCGGTGGTGCCGTCTCATATCACCGTAAATTTACAAAAATCTAATATACAGAAGTCCAGACATGTCACAAAGGCTATGGCAGGGCTGTGTCTAGATCTGGGTGGGAGGGGCTAGTCTTTGCCATTATCGGCCATCAGCAGGTTGAATCCTGATACCAAATCATTAAATCTCTCGCCTAAAATAGTAATGTGGCTGCGCATGGTGTCGACGGCTTGCTGGACATCCCCATCACGAATGGCGGCCAGAATAATATCATGTTCGTCCATGGATTCGCCCATACGGCCGCGCACCCGCAATTGTAACCGGCGAAATGGCCGTAGTCGGTCATGCAGCCTTTGCGCTTCGGCAGCCAGAAAGCCATTGCCCGACATTTTGTAAATCTGTCGATGCACAGCCGCGTTCAACTCATAATATCGTTTGGTATCGCCAGCTTCAAACGCCGCGCGGCAGGCCTCATTCGACTCGGTCAATGTGTCAATGTCAGCATTGGTCGTTCGGCGGGTGGCAAGCCGCACGGCCATACATTCCAGCTCTGCCATCACTTCAAACATTTCGACAAGTTCTGACAGGCTGGGTGCACGAACAAAGGTACCGCGCCGCGGCAAATGTTCAGCTAGTCCAGATTCGGCCAGTCGTTGCAATGCCTCGCGGACCGGCGTGCGTGACACGCCATAATGCGCGGATAATTCAGCCTCATCAAGGCGTTTGCCAATGCCCAATTCGCCCTCGATGATGCGCTGTTCAAGCGAATCCCTGATTTTGGCCGATGGCAATTTGGTCATGTTGCAAGTCTTTCACACACGTCTTTTCACTGTGTCGCATCAGTATCTTTTAAATGACTATCAAGTACAAGCGCCACATGGCTAGCGGTGCGGTTTGCCCCATCCTTGATTTGACATCGGCATGATGTGCCGTCGGCAATAACAAGATGATCTGGGCCCGCTTCACGCACAGCCGGTAATAAATGTGCATTCGCCATTTGCATGGAAATGTCATAGGTGCCGGTGCCATAGCCAAAGGCCCCAGCCATACCGCAACAACTGGTTTCAATGCTGGTGACTTCCAATCCGTCAATCCAGCTCAGCACTTCTTCAATAGGTCGCACCGCGTCAAATGCCTTTTGATGGCAATGACCATGTAACAGAGCTTTGCCAGCTGCTTTTTTCAACGGGATTTTTGGTTTATCGCGGGCGAGCAATTCTTCAAATGTCATTGCCATTTCAGCCACCTTAACCGAGGCGGCATCATTCAACAAAGCTGGCACTTCATCGCGCAAGGCAAGCAGGCAAGAGGGTTCAAGACCAACAATGGGAATGCCAGCTTCAGCAAAGGGCAGAAATGTAGTGACCAAGCGGCGTGCCTCACTACGGGCACGGTCAACCATGCCGGTCGATAAAAATGTGCGTCCGCAACATAGGGGTCGTTTTGACTGGCTGGGCAGGGGCGCAAACACATCATAGCCAGCCGCGCGCAATACGCGCACCGCGGCGCGTAAATTTTCTGGCTCTAAATAGCGATTAAAGGTGTCGGCAAACAAGATCACCGGGCGGGCGCTATTTTGCGCAGCGGCGGGCAGTTCATCCAGTTTGAACCAGTTGCGTTGCCATTTTGGCAAGGGGCGCTTGGCGGTAAATCCGGTGATTTTTTCACTGATCCACGCGGCACCGGGGATAGTGTCACGTAGACGCAGGAGCGGGGCCAGCCACGCGGCATAGGGGGCGTAATCAGGGATATGCGCAATCAATTTATCATGCCATGACAGCCCGTTTTTTTCAGCTTGCAAGGCGGTGATTTCAATCTTCATGCGTGCCATATCGACACCTGTCGGACATTCGCGTTTACAGGCTTTGCAAGACACACACAATTTCATGGTGTCGGCCATTTCGGGGCTTGCCAGGGCATTGGCCCCTAATTGACCAGATAGTGCAAGGCGCAGGCTGTTCGCCCGGCCACGCGTTGAATCGATTTCGTTTCTGGTGACGCGGAATGATGGGCACATCACCCCACCGGTTAATTTGCGGCAACTGCCATTATTGTTGCACATTTCAACCGCACCCTGCAGGCCGCCAGCCGCCCCCGGCCAGGCTGACCAATTCAATTTGGTGGGAAATGAATCGATTTTATATCCGGGGGCAAAGCGAAATAGATGGCGATCATCCATTTTGGGGGCATTAGTAATTTTACCCGGGTTCATGATGTTTCCAGGGTCAAACATGCGTTTTACATCGGCAAATAGCCCGGCCATTTTTGCGCCAAACATCACAGCATTAAATTCCGAACGGGCAATACCGTCTCCATGCTCGCCAGAATGCGACCCGCCATAGCGCTTGACCAGTGCAAAAGCGTCTTCTGCAATGCCGCGCATTGCCGCGACATCTTCGCCGCGTTTCATATTCAGCACCGGCCGTACATGTAAACAGCCGACCGAGGCATGCGCATACCAGGTGCCGGTGGTGCCGTGTTTTTCAAAAATGCGGGTGAGCTGATCGGTATATTCAGCCAGATCAGATAATTTGACCGCGCAATCTTCCACAAAAGAAACTGGCTTTGCCTCCGTTTTCATCGACATCATAATATTTAGCCCAGATTTGCGCATTTCGGTGATGCGTGCTTGATCATCTGGTTCGGTCAAACAAACCACGCCACCGGTGGCGCTTGCTGGTTTGTCCCAGCCATAGCCCAACCCGGCCATCATTTTTTCAAGTTCGGCTAGCTTGCGCTGATTTTCGGACGGATCGTCCTCGGCAAATTCAACAACCAATAGGGCGGCTGGCGTACCATGTACATATTGTTCAACGGTTGGATTAAAAATCGCAATGGAACGAGCCAAATCCAGCATGGTGCTGTCGATCAATTCAACGGCAACTGGGTGCAGAGTCACCAGATGCTGGGCGGCGTCCATGGCTTTATAAAATGTTGGGAAATGGCACACTCCCATCACTTTTTTTGTGGGCAATGGCGATAGTTTCAAGGTAATGGTTTTAGAAATGGCCAAGGTGCCTTCAGAACCGACAAGTAGATGCGCCAAATTGATGCCGTCACCCGTTTTGCCACCCGGTCGCAGGGCCATGGCGTCAGGCATCAGCGCATCAATGTTATAGCCGCCCACCCGGCGTAACACTTTGGGAAATTTGGCCATTATTTCAGCCTGATTATCGCGGCCAAGTGCCAGCAGGCCGGGCAAAATCTCTCCAAATCGCCCATCGGGTGGCGCTGCGTTTGGATCGAATGCACCAAAGCTGGCTAGACTGCCATCTGCCAACCATGCATCTACCGCCAGCACATTGTCGCGCATGATCCCATATCGGATAGATCGCCCCCCACACGAATTATTCGCTGTCATGCCCCCAATGGTGGCACGGCTTGACGTGGATACATCCACAGGAAACCATAAGCCATGCGGCTTTAATTGCCGGTTCAATTCATCTAATACAATGCCAGGTTCAACAACGCATTGTCGGTTCTCAACATCTAACTCTATGATTTTATTCAGATATTTTGTGGTGTCTAGAACAATCGCATGATTGACCGTCTGCCCGCATTGCGAGGTGCCTCCACCGCGTGGCAGTAACGGCGTGCCGGTATCACGGGCAAAGGCCAGACAGGCAACAATATCATCAGCTGTTTTCGGGATCACCACGGCATGTGGCATCATTTGGTAAATTGAAGCGTCAGTGGCATAGCGGCCGCGATTGAAGCTGTCATCGAATACATCACCCGAAATTGACCGCCGCAGTCGTTCAAAATCTTGAAAACCGCTACCATCCGCCATTTTTGACCCCATTTTCTAGTATACAAGAATAGCCTATAAATATACAGTATGCGCGTTTTGTACAATAGCGTTAGAACAAAATAGCGCGTCCCTGAATTTCTTATGACACTGTTGGGAGGTAATTTTCATGTCTACACTGCATGCCGTTGGGCGTCATTTTTTGCAAATTCCGGGCCCAACCAATGTACCGGACCGGGTGTTGCGGGCAATGGATTACCCGACCATCGATCACCGTGGGCCGCAATTCGCCGCGATTGGCAAAAAATGCTTGGACGGTATGAAAACGATATTTAAGACCCGTAGCCATGTTGTGATTTATCCAGCGTCAGGCACGGGCGCGTGGGAAGCCGCATTGGTAAATGTCCTGCAAGAGGGTGACCTGGTGTTGATGGTTGAAACCGGTCATTTCGCCACATTATGGCATAAAATGGCGACAAAGCTTGGGTTGGAGACGGAGTTTCTGGCAACCGACTGGCGCCGCGGTGTTGACCCGCAAGCTGTTGAAGACCGGTTGCGGGCGGATACTGGCGGCAAGATCAAAGCTGTATGTGTGGTGCATAACGAAACATCGACCGGATCGACCTCTGCTATCGCCGCGGTGCGTGCGGCCATCGATGCTGTCGGTCATGATGCATTATACCTCGTTGATACGATTTCATCTTTGGCGTCGATCGATTTCAGGCATGATGAATGGGGCGTTGATGTGACCGTATCTGGTTCGCAAAAAGGCTTGATGTTGCCCCCGGGCCTGTCCTTTAATGCGGTGTCCGAAAAAGCCTTATCGGTGTCTCAGGCATCCGGTATGCGGCGGTCATATTGGGATTGGTCTGAACAGATTGCGGCGAATGCCGATGGGGCGTTCCCTTACACCCCGGCAACAAATTTGCTCTATGGGTTGGCTGAAGCGATTGATATGTTGCATGAGGAAGGCCTTGATATTGTGTTCGCCCGGCATGACCGACATGCGGCCGCAACCCGCCGCGCGGTGCAAGCCTGGGGACTTGAAGTGTTGTGCCAAGAACCGCGGGATTTTTCTAGTTCATTGACGGCTGTTTTACTACCAGATGGCCATGATGCAGACGCGTTTCGTGCGGGCGTGCTGAAAAAATTCAATATGTCTCTTGGCAATGGCCTGTCAAAACTAGCTGGCAAAGTTTTCCGTATTGGCCATCTTGGAGACTTTAATGATTTAATGTTGCTTGGTACTCTAAGCGGTGTCGAGATGGGGCTGTCACTGGCTGATATCCCCCATCAAAAGGGCGGGGTCGATGCGGCCATGAGTGTATTGAATGACTGATGAAATTATTATCTCTGTCGACCAGCATATTGCCAATGTCACGCTGAACCGGCCAGATGCGCGCAATGCATTAACTTTTGGCATGTATCAGGCCTTGGCTGATTTATGTCGGCAAGCTGGCACCGCGCAAGATGACCAACACATCAAAGCCATTGTGATAGCCGGGGCCGGTGAAAAAGCCTTTGCGGCGGGTACTGATATTGGCCAATTCACAGCTTTTGAAACGCTTCAGGATGGGCATGACTATGAGGCCCAGATCGAGGCCGTAATTAGTTCAATAGAAACTTGCCGGGTGCCGGTGATTGCCGCATTGCATGGCGCGGTTACTGGTGGCGGGCTGGTGATTGCGGCGGCGGCGCATTTGCGTCTGGCCAGTGCTGATGTCAAAATTGGTATGCCGATTGCCCGCACATTAGGCAATTGTCTTGCTATCGCCAATCTGCGGCGTCTGGTGGCGTTATTTGGCGAAGCACGTGTCGCGCATATGATTTTAACCGCCGAATTACTATCCGCCGACCAAGCCTTGGCAAGTGGTTTTGTGCATGATGTTCTTGAAGACCGCGCCACTATGCTGGCACGCGCCACCGCCTTGGCCCAGCGTTTAACGACGATGGCACCCTTAACCATCCAATCCAGCCTTGATGGCTTGCGACGACTGCGACATGCCACCGCCTGCCCAGATGATTCAGATCTGATTGCGGCCTGTTATACCAGTGAAGATTTTGCCGAGGGCGTAGCCGCTTTTCTGGAAAAGCGCAAACCCAACTGGTCCGGCTGTTAGATTGTTTCCAGTCAAACCGGCAATTTATTCAGCGCACTGATCATCGCTCGGATTGGGGCCATAGTGATCGATGTGTCAATGCCAACACCATAAATCGATTGCGGGCCATCATCGGTATCAACTGTCAGTTCGACATAGGCCGCTGCTTCGGCTTTGGATGTTGCTGATCGGGTGTTTTGGCCAAAATCAGCCAGCCTGAACGACAGGCCAAATTCAGCGCGCATGGCATCAACAAAAGCCGATATTGGCCCGTTGCCAACGGCCGACACAACAACATCAGTGCCTTGGTGACGAATGGTTGCTGTCGCCCGTTCCGACTCGCCACTGCGCGTTGCCCGGCTCGACTCAAAATTGATCAGTTCAAACCGGCCGGTCGGTCTAATGTAATGCTCACTGGCAAGTTCCCAGATACGCTGGCTGGTGATTTCCTTGCCGGTGCTGTCGGCTTCTTGCTGAACCAGTCTGGAAAATTCAATTTCGGCACCGCGTGGCAAGCGGACATGATGGTCAACTTCTAACAGATATGCCGATCCGGCTTTGCCAGATTGTGAATTGACCCGAATGATGGCCTCAAAAGTGCGCCCAATATCAGCCGGGTCAATCGGCAGATAGGGCACCTCCCAGATGTCCTGATTAGCATCAGCAAGCGCGTCAACTCCCTTGCGTATAGCGTCCTGATGACTACCGGAAAAGGCTGTATGCACCAGCTTGCCAGCATAGGGATGACGCTCATGAATGGGCAGTTGATTGCAAAATTCAGCTGTTTTAGTGAGATGGTTGATGTCAGAAAAATCAAGATGCGGGTCAACGCCTTGGGTAAACATATTTAAACCCAATGTCACAAGATCAACATTGCCAGTGCGTTCACCATTGCCAAATAATGTGCCTTCCACGCGGTCCGCACCAGCCATCAGCGCCAGTTCGGTGGCGGCCACTGCACAGCCACGGTCATTATGCGGGTGCAAGGACAGAATAACCGCATCGCGGTTGCTGAAGTGGCGATGCATCCATTCGATCTGATCGGCGTAAATATTTGGCGATGACATTTCAACAGTCGCCGGCAGATTGATGATTGTTGGGTTATCGCTTGTTGGTTGCCATACCTCCATTACCGCTTCGCATACGTCAAGTGCGTAATCCAGTTCCGTGCCGGTAAAGCTCTCGGGGCTATACTGAAGGCGCAGATGTCCCGCACCGGCCTTGGCCAGATTGTCTGCCACCATTTTGGCGCCATCGACAGCAATCTGCTTGACCCCGTCACGGTCGCTCTTAAAGACCACGCGCCGTTGCAATGTTGATGTTGAATTATACAGATGCAGAATGGCATTCGGTGCACCGCGCAATGAGTCAACCGTGCGCTGGATCAGCTCTTCACGGGCCTGCGTCAGAACCTGAATTGTCACATCATTTGGTATATGGCCGCCTTCGATTAATTCGCGCAGAAAATTAAAATCTGTATCAGATGCGGAGGGAAATCCAACTTCGATTTCCTTAAAGCCCATTTTCACCAGCAATTTGAACATGGTCATTTTGCGGGCGCTGTCCATCGGTTCGATCAAAGCCTGATTGCCATCGCGCAAGTCTACCGAGCACCAAATGGGGGCCGTGTCGATCTGGCGGCCCGGCCATTGGCGATCATCCAGCTTTGGCCCGATAAACGGGCGGTATTTTTCGTGGCGCAAGCTCGGCATTGGTTTTGTTTATCCTTTAAGCAAACAACGTTGTTGCGAAGAGTCGCATCACATGGCAATGGCCCTGTGCGTATAAGCATCTATCGGCGATTTAAATCAATATAAGACCAAGCACGCGCGATAAACAGGTAAAAAATGCGAAAACGACACCTGTTAGCATCAATAAAAGCGGTATTTAACAAGATTTTGGTGTATAGGAAAGCCGGCACCCGATTTTATTGCAATTTTTGGCCCATAGAAGAGCTAGCAGATCATTAAGATGACCGATCTTTCACATATCAGAAATTTTTCCATCATTGCACACATTGACCACGGCAAGTCGACGATTGCCGATCGGTTGATTCAATCTTGCGGCGGTCTGTCAGATCGCGAGATGAAACAGCAAGTGCTGGATAGTATGGATATTGAGCGTGAACGCGGCATTACCATCAAAGCCCAAACTGTCCGGTTGGATTATAAGGCTAAAGACGGCAAATCATACGTGTTAAACTTAATGGACACGCCGGGGCATGTGGATTTTGGTTACGAGGTGTCGCGGTCGCTAAGCGCGTGTGAAGGCTCGCTTTTGGTGGTGGATGCATCGCAGGGCGTTGAGGCGCAAACATTGGCGAATGTCTATCAGGCGATCGATGCTGATCATGAAATTGTGCCGGTGTTAAACAAGATTGATTTGCCCGCCGCTGAACCAGATCGGGTCAAGGCGCAGATCGAAGACGTGATTGGTTTGGACGCCAGTGAGGCGATTGCCGCATCCGCCAAAACCGGCGAGGGCATCAATGATATTTTAGAAGCACTGGTCGCAAAATTGCCAGCCCCGATAGGTGATAGTCAAGCGCCTCTGCAGGCGTTGCTTGTGGATAGCTGGTATGACGCTTATCTGGGCGTTATGACCTTGGTACGGGTGCGCCATGGCGTTTTGAAAAAGGGTATGAAGATCCGCATGATGGCTACCGGTGCGACCCATGTCATTGAACGAGTGGGTGTTTTTGCACCAAAACCAGTGGCGCTGGATGCGTTGGGGCCGGGTGAAATTGGCTTTATCAATGCCGGTGTCAAACGGGTTGCCGATGCCAAGGTGGGTGACACCATCACCGAAGAGCGCCGCCAATGTGACGCGGCGTTGCCGGGTTTTGACCCTTCTGTACCGGTGGTTTTTTGTGGCCTGTTTCCGGTTGATACAAATGATTTTTCAACATTGCGCGAAGCGCTTGAAAAACTGTCATTGAATGATGCGTCTTTCAGTTTTGAGGCAGAAACCTCAGCCGCGCTTGGATTTGGCTTTCGCTGTGGGTTTTTAGGGCTGTTGCATATGGAGGTGATCCGCGAACGGCTGACCCGGGAATTTGACCTTGATCTGATTTCTACCGCACCGTCAGTTGTCTATCAGATGGAAATGACCGACGGCAAACGCTTTGACCTGCATAATCCAGCTGACATGCCTGATGTAACGCGGTTGGCGTCGATTGAGGAACCTTGGATCAAGGCCACCATTATGACACCAGATGAGTTCTTGGGACCGGTGCTGACATTATGTACCGAACGGCGCGGTGAACAGCTTGATCTCACCTATGCTGGCAACCGGGCGATGGTGGTCTATCGGTTGCCGCTGAATGAAGTTGTGTTTGATTTTTATGACCGGCTGAAATCCATCACCCGCGGTTATGCCAGTTTTGACTACACCCTAGACACTTATCGGCCGGGTGATTTGGTTAAAGTGTCAATTTTGGTCAATGGTGATCCGGTTGATGCGTTGTCAATGATTGTGCATCGTGATCAGGCCGAGGGGAAAGGCCGGGCGATTTGCTTGCGGCTGAAGGATCTGGTGCCGCGACAGATGTTCAAGGTGGCCCTGCAGGCAGCGATTGGCGGCAAAGTGATTGCCCGCGAAACCATTGCGGCGCTGCGCAAAGATGTGACCGCAAAATGCTATGGTGGGGATATCACCCGCAAGAAAAAGCTTCTTGAAAAACAAAAAGAGGGCAAGAAAAAGATGCGCCAATTTGGCAAGGTCGACATCCCGCAAAATGCCTTTTTTGAAGCCTTGAAAATGGGCGATAATTAGCTTTCTTCATCGGCAAAGAAGCGCGCCGAAATGGCCAGCTATTGCTTGCAACATAGCAATTTATTTCAGCGGCTAGCCACGTGTTTTGATGCACGGCTTTTACGTTGTTTGGGTTTGCCACAGACCCACAAAACACTGGTTAAAACAAACCCGACTAGTCCGGCAGGCCAGCCCAGCAATGTGGCGATCAACGGGTGCCATAAAAAGGGTGTGCAATCGAGGGCAATAAACAGCCCACACGGGTCGATATAGCGGCTGATAATGGCTTCGCTCACCTGCAACGATCCGGGGTGCGCCCCATACCATATTTTGCCAAGTGCCACGCTGGCGCTGAACGGGCTGTTGAGATCTTGCCAGATCACAAAACCGGTAAAGCCAGCACAGCATAGAGCCAGAATTTGAAAAATACGTCTTAACATGCCTCTAGCATGATCGTGGTTTCATCTGTTAGCAAGAGTTAATCCAGGACAGCAACTGATAGTTCTGACAGAGACTCAAGCTCTTTGGTTGGCTCACGCTGTAAAGAATGTGGATTTTGGCTTGCAAAAAATCCTATGTGATACGGTATAGAGATTTGTTGAAACACGAATAACTAGCTGTTAGTTTTCGCTCGAAATAACATGGAGGGGTGGCCGAGTGGTTTAAGGCGCACGCCTGGAAAGCGTGTTGAGGTTAACGCCTCTCCGGGGTTCGAATCCCCGTCCCTCCGCCAGAAAAATCTAGCGTACGTGTGCAGCTGGTACTTGTAAGTTAATATGACCGCGGCAGGCCCAGCACGTGTTCGGCGAGATAGCTCAGGATCAGGTTGGTTGAAATTGGTGCCACTTGATAGAGCCGCGCCTCGCGGAATTTGCGTTCGACGTCGTATTCCTCGGCAAAGCCAAATCCGCCATAGGTTTGAACGCAGGTTTCCGCCGCCGCCCATGACGCATCGGCGCACAGCAATTTGGCAAGATTGGCCTCTTCCCCCGGGTTCTCGCCAGCTTCATAAAGACGAATGGCCTCAGCTAGCATCAGTTCGGCCGCCCGCATCTGGCTATAGGCCCGTGCGATGGGAAATTGAATACCCTGATTTTGCCCGATAGGCCGGCCAAAAATGCTACGTTCATTAGAATAGCTGCTGGCCTTTTCGATAAACCATTTGGCATCGCCAATACATTCAGCTGCAATTAGAATTCGTTCGGCATTCATGCCAGATAAAATATAGCGAAATCCCTTGCCTTCTTCGCCGACAAGACTGCTTGCCGGAATCCGCATATCGTCAAAAAATAGCTGGGTGGATGAATGGTTCATCATCGTGCGGATCGGCGTAATGGTGAGCGATTTGCCGCGTACCTCGCGCATATCGACCAGAAATACCGACAAGCCATCGGTCTTTTTGGCGCATTGATCGAGCGGCGTGGTGCGGGCCAACAACAGCAAAAGATCAGAATATTCCGCTCGACTTGTCCAAACTTTTTGACCATTCACAACATAATCTTCGCCATCGCGCCGCGCTGTGGTGCGCAGCGCCGTGGTATCAGTACCGCTTGTCGGTTCGGTCACGCCAAATGCCTGAAGCCGCAAACTGCCATCGGCAATGCCTGGCAGATATTCAGCCTTTTGCGCGTTTGACCCATGCCGCAATACCGTACCCATGGTATACATCTGGGCATGACAGGCCGCCGCATTGCCGCCAGACCGGTGAATTTCTTCTAAAATCGCCGCACCGGCCGAAATCGGCAGTGACAGCCCACCAAATTCTTCGGGGATCAGCGCCGATAAATAGCCAGCATCGGTCAGCGCATCTACAAATTTGTGTGGATAGGCGCGGTCAGCATCGCACGCTTGCCAATATTTGCCATCAAAATCAGCGCATAATTTGGTGACAGCGTCGCGGATTTCTGGATGTTGATGCGGGTAAGAAAACATGAAAATACCTGTTGTGTCTTTGATTGCATTTTTTTTGATGCGCGTTTTAGCCCCTGCTAGAGGCAATGAGCATTATAGTACTCAGTGAGTAACAGATCACTCAAGACCTCATAGGGCACGCCTAGAGTCAGAGGTTAAGCGGTCGATTAATATAAAATTCAACACTTGAGACGATGAGCCCTATCATCTATGAGCAGGTCTCCGCTGGTCAAGATTCAAAATCTGGTCAATTGGTAAAAAAAGCCAGAAAGCTGGGCGTCTCGCTCTCTGGCTTTTGATTTGTGGGCACGGGCTAGCAGGCGGTGACAGCGCGTCGTGCCATTTCAACAATCAGGTGCGCCCGGTAGGCCGGTGACGCATGGATGTCTTCCATCAGACCGTCTTCTGACATGGTCATACCATCAAGGCTGGCCGCGTCAAAATTGGCAGAAAGCGCCGATTCGATAGCGCTGGCACGAAATACCCCGTCTTCGCCAGCTCCGGTCACAGCGACCCGCACGCCATCGGCAAATTTAGCAACAAACACCCCGACCATGGCATAGCGTGATGCCGGGTTGGGAAATTTGATATAGG
>CAJWSS010000003.1:0-26625 GCA_913045915.1 uncultured Alphaproteobacteria bacterium
CGCCAGAGATAAAATGTTTGGTGCCGTTGATCACCCAGTCACCACCATCACGCCGCGCTGTTGTCTTCATGCCGCGCACATCAGAACCAGCATCGGGCTCGGTCATTGCCAGCGCATCCATTTTTTTGCCACTGACAGCCGGGGTCAGATAGCGTTCAATCTGTTCGCCTTCACAAGCCATCAAAATATTTTGCGGCCGCCCAAAAAAATGTGTAAGCGCCATCGACCCACGGCCAAGTTCGCGCTCAAGCAAAGCAAACTCAACATGGTTAAGCCCCCCGCCACCAACCGACTCTGGAAAATTGGCCGCATAAAAACCCATGGCTTTGACTTTTGATTTGATATTATCAGCGATCTCTTTCGGCACATGGCCGAGCTTTTCAATTTTGTCTTCGAGCGGATAGATTTCCTGTTCAACGAAACTGCGCACCGTTTCGACAATCATATCCTGTTCGGGCGTGGCTCCAAATTGCATCTCTGATCCCTGCTTATTGTTGTGTTAAATTATGTCGTTGGTGTTAGGCCAACCGCGCGCCCTGCCGCTTTGGGCAGATCAAGAGCGCTATGGCCGGCCACCATTTCGGCTAGCGCTGCGGCGACAGTATCTGATGGTTCGCTAGCACGCCGTTTTTTCATGTCAACATGCAACAGCATATGTTCGCCGGTGGCGAGCAAGCGGCCTGACTGATGATACAGCGAATGGAACAGATGCATTTTTTTACCAGCAACACGCAAAATTTGCGTGTCGACATAAATCGGTTCGCCGGCCATCACCTCGTCAATATGGCGGATATGCGTTTCAACGGTAAAAAAGCTACCTCCCGCCGCGATATAAGCGTCATCAACACCCGCCTGCCGCATAATTTCATCGGTGGCGTGCGAGAAACATTCAAGATAACGATGTTCGGTCATATGCCCATTATAATCGACCCAGTCTTGGGGCACAGTATGGGCATAGCTTCGGATCAAGTCAGTTGGCGGCGGCAATGCCGCATGAGCGGCGGTCTTTAAGCTATGTTGCCAGGCGCTGACGCTTTGCCCGGCACCCCAATCACGTTGTTGCAACTGGCGCAATATGGCCACGAGATTATCGTCGCGAAGCTGTTCGAGTTGACGGATAGAATAGGCCCCAGATTGACGATCAGATTGGTCGGCAATCATTGTCACAAGATCATCGGTTAAGTCTGGTACATCGGTCAGTTTTGTCCATGGCCATTTAAGACAGGGGCCAAATTGCGCGATAAAATGCGCCATACCAGCTTCTCCGCCTGCAACCCGGTAGGTTTCAAAAAGCCCCATCTGCGCCCAACGCAAACCGAATCCATAGCGGATGGCATCATCAATTTCTGCTGTTGTGGCAACACCGTCTTTTACCAGCCACAAGGCTTCGCGCCATACCGCTTCGAGAAACCGGTCAGCAATAAAAGCAGGTATTTCTGTGCGCACATGAAGCGGATGCATGCCAAGTTGCTGAAATAAATCCATCGCATGATCGATGGCCGCGCGGCTGGTTTTGGCACCGCCGACAATCTCAACCAGCGGCAACAGATACACCGGGTTAAATGGATGGGCCACCACCAACCGGTCGGGCTGTGTCATCTTATCTTGTAAATCGCTTGGCAGAATGCCTGATGTCGATGACGCAATCAGCGTGTCCGCTCCCGCGGCGGCTTCAATATCACGATAGACTGATTGCTTGATATCCAGACGCTCTGGTACCGCCTCGATAATCAAATCGGCCCCAGCAACAGCGCTGGCAAGTGAATCAGTGAAATGCAATTTGCCTTGCGGCGGCACTGGACCATCGATCAATTTATCAAAGGCGCGCTTTGCATTGATCATAATATCGTCAATTTTGCGCGGGGCGGTTGGGTCCGGGTCATAGAGATTGACTGTGATCCCATTTAGTAAACAGCGTGCTACCCAGCCGCCGCCAATGACGCCGCCGCCAATCACTGCAATAAGCTGGCATGTATCTGTTGACGTCATGGCTGTTGTCTCCTCATGTTATCATCAACATAGCCCAGCGCCACATTAGCGCGGCTGTGGCGCCCGTTTGACCAGACCTAATTTCTGCCGTACTGCATCAGGGCCAATCAGTGTCGCTCCCATGGTGGTGGCGATTGTTGCCGCCCGTTCCACAAGCTGTGCGTTGGTCGCAAAAACGCCGCGTGACAGATAAATATTATCTTCCAGCCCGACACGGATATTGCCGCCAGCCAAAATTGCCGCCGCCGGATAGGCCGCCGCGTTACGGCCGATGGAAAAGGCTGAAAACACCCAGTCTTTCGGCACATTATTGACCATTGCCATAAATGTATTCAAATCATCTGGTGCGCCCCACGCAATTCCCATACATAATTGTACAAGCGCCGGCCCTTCGATAATGCCGTCTTCAACCAACTGCTTTGCAAACCATAAATGGCCGGTGTCAAAGGCTTCAATTTCAGGTTTGACACCAAGGCTTTTCATCTGCGTCGCCATTTCACGCAACATGGCCGGGCTGTTGGTCATGATATAATCGCCATGCCCAAAATTCATGGTACCGCAATCCAGCGTGCAAATTTCAGGCAAGCAATCAGCGATATGCGCCAACCGTTCGCTTGCCCCCGCCATATCGGTGCCGTCTGCTTGCGGCGGCAAAGGGGTTTCGACACCGCCCAACACGAGGTCTCCGCCCATGCCGGCCGTCAGGTTGAGCACCATATCGATATCGGCACTGCGAATCCGGTCAGTGACTTCCCGAAATAATGCTGGGTTGCGTGATGGTGCCCCGGTGTTCGGGTCCCGCACATGACAATGCACAACAGCGGCGCCGGCTTTGGCGGCGTCAATCGCCGCCGCGGCAATTTCAGCTGGGGTGATCGGCACTTTATCTGATTTTTTCGTGGTATCACCCGACCCGGTAATGGCGCAGGTGATAAAAACATTTTGGTTCATTTCCAGTGGCATGGTTGGCTCCTGCGACCGGGCGCTGTCGATAGCACCATATCGGTCAAAATCAACAAATGATCAGAAATTTTGACATAAAATAAAAAAACAGCGTTTATAGCCGTATCGTTGGCGATAGGCGTAGGATCAGTCAAGCAAAACCATGATGATTGATGTCGCCAGCAGAGCGATGGCGGTAAGCTCGACGCGGCTGACCCGTTCTTTGAAATAAAGAACAGAAAATCCAACGCTGAATAACAGCTCAATTTGGCCGACAGCGCGCACTGGTGCAACGCTGTAAAGGGCAAAGCCAGCAAACCAGCATACGCTTGTTGTCGCCGCCCAGACACCCGCGATTCCGCATTGCCGCCATTCTACAAAACTGGCGATAAATTGTTCGCGTCTGACGATAAAAATATAGATGCCAAAACAAACAGCTTGAATGGTGGTGCCAATAGCGGCGGCATACATCGCATTGCCAATCACATCACCGCCAACCATGCTGTGGAGCGCGGCGCCATAACACACCGTGCAAAATCCCAAAAATGCGCCAGCCGCCAGCCCGATAGCCACCTGCCGGCTAAAAAGCGCGGCACGTAAATTAGCCACCGCCAGATTGGCTTTGGCAAAGCTCAGCAACACCGTGGCGAATACCCCAAGAGCAATCGCCACACCGGTTTGCACGGTCACAATCACGCCGAGGATTAACGCCTCAAAAATGGCGGTTTGTAACACTTCGGTTTTTGAAAAGGCAACGGCAGCGGCAAATGATCGATGGCTGAACAGCTGGACAAGTAAAATCGTAAAAATGACCTGCGTTAACGCGGCCAGATTAATCCAAAACCAGAAGCTGGCAGGAAGGTCTGGCAAGGCCGTGCCACTATTGCCGCTATACAGTACACAAAACAACCAGGCGATCGGAAAGGCATAGGAAAAGCGAATATAGCTTGCCCCTAAATTACCGAGTGTTGCGGTCATACGGCGCTGTACAGCGGTGCGCAGTGCCTGTGTTGCGGCGGCGGCAATTGTAAAAACAACCCAAAGTTCCATGCCTTGTTATAGCCTGTCTTGCGCCTTCGCCAATATAAGATTTTTCGATTATAATCGAGCTACTGATGGTAACGTTTTTTAACCGTGCTTGGCCTTGCACATAGACCAAAATGCGCTACTGTGTAACTGGATCTTTCACTCACATAACACAAGGAAAGACTGCGGGCATGGCTCGCCAGTCACATGAGGTAGGCGATGACCGATATGCATTTCATCAAAGGCGCAACTTTGGCAGGCACCAGCGGCCGGTCACAGGATGTATTCAACCCGGCGACTGGCTTAGTTGTCGGCACGGTGCCATTGGCAAGTGCCAGCGAAGTCGACACCGCTGTTGCGGCCGCAAAAGCAGCATTGCCGGGGTGGGCCAATACGCCGCCGGCGAAACGTGCGCAGACCATGTTTAAATTTCGTGACCTGATCAACCAGAATTTAGACAAACTGGCCGGGCTCATTTCGGCACAACATGGCAAAACGCTTGATGATGCCCGCGGTGAGGTGGCGCGCGGGCTGGAGGTCGTTGAATTTGCCTGTGGGATTCCGCACCTGCTTAAGGGCGAATATTCAGCCCAAGTGGCAAGCGGCGTTGACAGCTATTCCTTGCGTCAGCCAGTTGGTGTGGTGGCTGGGATCACCCCATTTAATTTTCCAGCGATGGTGCCTATGTGGATGTTCCCGATGGCACTGGCCTGTGGCAACACCTTCATTTTAAAACCATCTGAACGCGACCCGGGCGCACCCCTATATTTGGCGCAATTGCTGAGTGAAGCTGGACTTCCAGACGGCTGTCTGAATGTTGTTAATGGCGACAAGGAAGCGGTAGATGCGATTTTGGATCACCCGGATATCGCTGCGGTCAGCTTTGTCGGGTCTACTGCCATTGGTAAATATATTTATGGCCGGGGATGCGGTAACGGCAAGCGTGTACAGGCGTTGTGCGGGGCAAAAAATCATATGATCATCATGCCCGACGCCGACATGGGGCAAGCGGTTGATGCGGCCATGGGTGCGGCCTATGGATCTGCTGGCGAGCGTTGTATGGCCGTATCGGCGGTATTGGCTGTTGGGGATGACACCGCCGACCGCTTTGTTGAACAATTGGCACCAAAAGTACGGGCGTTGAAAATCGGCCAGTTTGATGAACCGGGTGTTGAAATGGGCCCAGTGATTACCAAAGAGGCAAAAGACCGTATTGTCGGCTATATCAACCAGGGCGAATCCGACGGGGCAAAAGTGGTTGTTGATGGCCGCAATTTGTCGCTTCAGGGCTATGAAAACGGGTTTTTTGTGGGCGGCACTTTGCTTGACCATGTCACGCCGGATATGTCGGTCTATCGTGATGAAATTTTTGGCCCAGTCCTATCCGTCCTGCGGCCAAAATCTTATGACGAGGCGGTGCAACTTGTGATGTCGCATGAATATGGTAACGGCACCGCAATTTTTACCCGAGATGGGGATGCGGCTCGTGAATTTGCCAGTAATGTGAATGTCGGCATGGTCGGGGTTAATGTGCCGATCCCGGTGCCGGTGGCTTACCACAGCTTTGGCGGATGGAAAGCCTCCATGTTTGGTGACCATTCAATCCATGGGATGGAAGGGGTCAGATTTTACACAAAGCTGAAAACTGTCACCGCCCGCTGGCCAAGCGGCATTAGAGACGGCGCTGTGTTTAATTTCCATTCTGGAAGCGATACCAAATAACCAGCATTAAATGCCTATAGTCAATCTGGCATTGACTTTAGGCATTGAAGTGGCGGCCATAGACAGGGTGCTAGGCCATGGCCCTATGAGGTATGCTGTGCCAATTGCTCCAGCCTTAACCGCGCAATCTTATGTACTTCGGCCATTGCGGCAACGAATTCATCGTGCGCGTTATTGTCGATGCGCTTACGGAAAACGTCTAAAATAGCGTGACGGTCGAGCCCGCGTACTGCAATGACAAAGGGGTGTCCAAATTTGCCGTGATATCGCTGATTTAGCATATGAAATTCTTCAAATTCGGCGGCTGTGCACTGGTCAAGGCCAGCGCTGGCTTGCTCGGCTGCTGATTCTGTCGTGAGGCGGCCCGCAACCGCCAATTTTCCGGCCAATTTTGGATGTGCGCGTAACAGCTCCATTTGCCGGCTTTGCCCGGCAGCATCGACAATTTTTGCCATCCGGCCTGCGAGATGTTCGGGGCTAGCATCAGCCGGTCCAAGGCCAGCAGCCCAAACTGTCTCTGCAACCCACGTCGAATGCTCATAAATGCTGCCATAGGCGGTGATAAAATCGGCTTTGGACATCTGATGTGGTGCGGGCTCAAGCTGGTGCATTGTGGTCTCGTCCAAAATTTTCTGTGCTAGTAACGTCCGGCTACCAGGGGCATGCCACCGCAATTTGATAGCATTGTTCAATCGCCAGCAATTTGGTTTGCAATATTACCTTACAACTGCCATCGTTACATTATCAAGCATCTGATTATTATAGCTTTAGGAGCGGTGCTATGGGACGATTGACCACTCATGTTCTGGATACGACGCGCGGTTGTCCAGCAGCCGGACTTCGGATTGATTTGTTTCGCCATGCCGTTGATAAAAAAGCCGCCCCTGAACACCTTCTTTCGGTGGCCACCAATGAGGATGGGCGCTGCGATGCGCCTTTGCTTGCCGGTGATGATTTTTTTGCTGGCCAGTACCGGCTAGTGTTTGCTGCGGCGGATTATTTGCGGCAAAGCGGTCACATCGTGCCTGATATACCGTTTCTTGATGAGGTGGTGATCGATTTCGGTGTAAACAATGCTGCCCAGCATTATCATGTGCCGTTGCTTTTGTCGGCCTATGGATATTCAACCTATCGTGGCAGCTAGGTGGGGAGGGCGTATGCGCCAAGACATCCGTTTTCTGTTGAATGGGCAGCCTCAACGGGTCAGCCATGCAGCGGGTGATTTGACCCTACTTGGATGGTTGCGTGAACAGCCGCATTTGCGTGGCACAAAGCAAGGGTGCGGCGAGGGCGATTGCGGTGCTTGCACGGTGGCATTGGGGAGGCTGGATCAGTCTGGACAATTGGTTTGGTCCCCGATCAATGCCTGCATCCTGTTTTTGCCGATGATTGACGGGGCCGCAATCCGCACTGTTGAAGGGTTAGCGGCGGCTGATGGTCAATTGCACCCGGTGCAGGAGGCTATGGTGGCGGCGGATGCCGCGCAATGTGGCTTTTGTACACCTGGGTTCGTTATGTCACTTTTTGTGGCGTGGCAAAACCGTCATGGCTTGGGACAAGACACCATCGATGATACGCTGGCCGGTAATCTGTGCCGTTGTACTGGCTATCGCGCCATTGTCACTGCGGCCTTGGCGCTTGCTGTGTCCAATGCGCAGTCATCGACCGACCGGTTGGATACTGCCGAGGCTGCCGCCTTGGCAGATTTATGTGCTGGCGATGATCATGATGATGATTTGTTCGTTGAGCAGGGCGCAACGGGTTTTTATGCCCCAACAACAACCGCTTCCTTTGCTGATTATTATGCGGAAAATCCAGATACGGTGATTGTGGCCGGGGCCACTGATGTTGGGTTGTGGGTCACCAAGCAGCATAAAACTCTCAGCCAGTTGTTATGGACTGGCCGGGTGTCCCAATTTAACAGGTTGGAGCGCGATGGTGACAGGCTGTTTATTGGGCCAGCGGTCACGCATCAGCGTTTTGCTGATGCGATCGATGCCGACTTGCCCGAACTGGCTGAACTGATGCGCCGGTTTGGCGCCCAGCAGGTGCGAAGCACTGGCACAATATGTGGCAATATTGCCAATGCATCGCCAATTGGCGACCTGCCACCGGCATTGATCGCCATTGGCAGCGTGGTGGAGCTAACCCGGCAGGGTGCGGTGCGCCGTCTAGACTTGGAGGATTTTTTTATTGCCTATGGCCAGCAGGATCGTAAATCCGGGGAATTTGTTTCGGGCATCTATATGTTGGCGGAACCTGCCCCCTATTTACGTTGCTACAAAATATCCAAGCGGTTTGATCAAGATATATCGGCGGTTATGTTAGCCGCCAATCTGGATATTGTTGACGGTGTCATCGAAGCGCCAAAATTGGCCTTTGGCGGCATGGCGGCGATTCCCAAACGCGCCGCTGCGGCAGAGTCTGAGCTAACGGGCAAACCCGTTGAAATAACAACATTCCAGCGGGCTGCCCGCGCGTTGGAAGATGATTTTACACCACTTAGCGATATGCGGGGTAGTGCGGCTTACCGCATGGCAACGGCGCAAAATCTGCTGGTAAAATATGGCCTTGATTTGTCTGAGGGGCAAAAATTTCGGCTGGCAGGGGCCGGCCTTGCAGACATTATGGAGCGCTGGTAATGGCGACAAACATTGGTATCACTGGCGATATTCATAGCGCGCAGCACCATGATAGCGCAACCAAACATGTATCTGGTCGGGCGGTTTATGTCGATGATATCGTAATGCCGGCGCATGGCCTAGTGGTCCTGATCGGCCAAAGTCCGCATGCGCATGCCCGCATCCGTAGAATGGACTTGGCCGCTGTTGAGGCCGCACCCGGCATTGTCCGGGTGTTGACAGCAGCGGATATCCCTGGGGTCAATGATTGCGGGCCGGTGGTTCATGATGATCCGATTTTTGCTGTCGATAAGGTGTGTTATGTTGGCCAGTCGGTTTTTGCCATTGTGGCCGAGACTGTTGCCGCAGCGAGGGCTGCTATGCTGCTAGCAAAGATTGACTATGACCCTTTGAAAGCTATTTTGACCATTGATGCCGCGATGGAAGCCAATTCATATCTTGGTCCGCCATGCCAAATGGAAAAGGGTACACCGGATCAATATTTGACGACTGCCCCGCATCGGCTTTCGGGGCGGCTATATTGCGGCGGACAAGAACATTTCTATCTTGAAGGACAGGCGGCGTTGGCGGTGCCCGGCGAGGACGGCGATATGCAGCTTTATGCCTCAACCCAGCACCCCAGCGAAATACAGCATAAAGTGGCCGATATGTTGGGTGTTGCCAGCCATGCGGTAACTGTTGAAACGCGACGTATGGGCGGCGCGTTTGGTGGTAAGGAAAGCCAAGGTAACTTGCCGGCCCTGACCGCGGCATTGGCAGCCCATTTGACCGGCCGACCAGCAAAGACGGTGTATGATCGTGATGATGATTTTATGCTGACCGGCAAACGACATGACTTTCGGATCGATTACGACGCTGGGTTTGACGATGGTGGCAGAATCATTGCGGTGTCGTTTCATCAGGCGTTACGATGCGGCATGTCATGGGATTTATCAGCAGCGATTGCGGCGCGCGCAATGTCTCATGCTGATAATGCCTATGATATCCCGCATATGCGGATTATCAGCCATTGCTGCCTTACTCACACACAGTCAAACACCGCATTTCGTGGCTTTGGTGGTCCGCAGGGCATGCTTGGAATTGAACGGGTCATCGATGCGGTAGCGCATCATCTTGGCCTTGATCCGTTGGTAGTGCGGAGGCGTAATTTCTATCCGCCAAAAACCGCTACGGTGCACGGCGTGACGCCCTATGGGCAAACCGTCACCGATTGTATTATGCAGCCGATCGTCGACAAGCTGGTCACTGACAGTGATTATACCGCCCGCCGCACGGCGATAAGGGCTTTTAACAACGCAAACAAATATCTCAAACGTGGTATCGCCCTTACCCCAGTGAAATTTGGCATTTCATTTAATACAACATTTTTGAATCAGGCTGGCGCGTTGGTTCATGTTTACCACGACGGGTCGGTTCATCTCAATCATGGTGGCACCGAAATGGGCCAAGGGCTAAACACCAAAGTTGCGCAGATTGTCGCGCATGAATTTCAGATTGATTTTAATGCGGTGCGAATCACTGCCACCACCACCGGAAAAGTGCCGAACACCTCGGCCACCGCCGCGTCATCGGGAACCGATTTGAATGGCATGGCAGCAATGCGTGCCGCTCGTGAGATAAAGAAGCGCATGACTGATTTTCTGGCTGAGGCGTATCAGACTAGCCCAGATGCGGTGCGGTTTGCCAATAATATGGTCCATATCGGGGCCGAAGTGATCAGCTTTGCGGCGGCGGCACGACAGGCCTATTTGGGGCGCGTATCATTATCTGCCACCGGGTATTATGCAACGCCAAAGCTGAAATGGGACAGTGCGACCATGCTTGGCCGTCCATTTTATTATTTTGCCTATGGGGCGGCGGTATCCGAGGTGGTTGTCGACCTTCTGACCGGTGAAAACCGGCTTGTCCGTGTTGACTTGTTACATGATGCCGGCAAATCAATTAATCCGGCGCTTGACCTTGGCCAGATCGAGGGTGGCTTCGTGCAAGGAGCTGGGTGGCTAACAACCGAAGAGCTGGTCTGGGATGATAGCGGCCGACTATTGACGCATGCACCCTCAACCTACAAAATTCCAGTCTGTTCCGACCGGCCGATCGATTGGCGTGTCAGCCTGTATGAGGATGAAAATAGTGAAGATACCATCCATCGGTCCAAGGCTGTTGGCGAGCCGCCCTTGATGTTGGCCATCAGTGTCTGGCTGGCGCTGTCGGATGCGCTGGCCGGTATTAACGGCAATAAGTATCCCTCTCTTGATGCGCCGGCAACCACAGAACGCCTTTTGATGACCGCCCGCCGATTGGGGGCGCAATTTGTCTAACTCTGATCACAAGACCTATGGCCTGTCATCGGCCAGTTGGCTTGGCCGGGTTTTGACCTACCTTGATCATGGCACGTCGGCTGTGCTGGTGACGATTGTCAAGACCAAGGGGTCTACCCCGCGCAATGCCGGAGCACGGATGATTGTGACAGCCCATGAGATCTGGCAGACCATCGGCGGCGGGGCGCTGGAATTTGACGTAATGGCCACAGCGCGGGCGATGCTGGCCACGGCTGGCGCTGGCAGGTGGGACCGCCAGCTTGTCAGGCGCGTCCTTGGCCCAGATATGGGGCAATGTTGCGGTGGCAGCCTCTCATTACTGTTGGAAAAATTTGGGCCGGATGAAGCAGCGGTGCTGGCTGGTCTCGCCGCAGCTGCCGATACCGGAACAAGACTGGCACATCCGCTTGTTGCAGCGATACCGTTACGCAAGGCCAAGCCGGGTGAACAATCGGCCGAAACCATGTTCGTTGCACCGGTTGACGATGGACAGAGGCCACTGTTTATCTATGGGGCCGGCCATGTTGCGCGGGCTGTGGTGCCCCGCATGATAGGGTTGGGGTTTGACCTGTTTCTAGTTGATGTGGTCAAATCACGCTTTCCGCCACCCAACAGTCACGCCGCCACGCATGTTCTGGCGCATCACCCTGAAACAGTCGCTGCGCGGGCGCCGGCCAGCGCTGTGCATCTTGTGATGACGCATGATCATGCGTTGGATGAGGCCATTTGCTTGGCTATTTTATCACGTGGAGATTTTGGTTTTTTGGGCCTGATTGGTTCGGCAACGAAACGGGCGCGCTTTGTGCGGCGTCTTAGGCAGGCCGGTGTGGCCCCAGAACATCTGGACCGTCTTGTTTGCCCGATCGGTATTACCGAAATCAGCGGCAAGACACCGGACATGGTGGCGTTGTCAGTCGCGGCGCAGCTCGCAATTTGGCAACCGGCAGGCAACAATCGCCAGCCTTTATCGCCAGAATCGGTCAACGTTTTGGGGAGCAAGAGATGATTGATTATGTGTGGATTTGGTCCGAACTAATTGTTAGGTGGGTGCATGTGATTGCCGGTATCGCTTGGATTGGGTCATCATTCTATTTTATCGCGCTGGATCTCAGCTTGAAGCCGGGAAAAAATCTGCCAGCCAAAGCGCATGGCCAAGCCTGGCAAGTGCATGGTGGCGGTTTTTACAACATGGTAAAATATTTAGTGGCCCCGACGCGTATGCCGGATGAGCTGACCTGGTTCAAATGGGAGGCCTATGGCACATGGATCTCAGGCATTGCCCTGATGAGCCTTGTGTATTATGGGGCGGCCTCGCTCTATATGATTGATCTCGAAATTTTCGGTATTTCCGAACTCCAGGCAATAGCGATCAGCCTCGCTGGCATTGTTCTCGGCTGGGTGGTCTATGACGGCCTTTGTCGCAGTCCGCTTGGACGCAATGATGTGTGGCTGGCTATTGCTGGTTTTGTGTTCCTGGTTGGGCTGGCCTATGGCTATGGGCAAATTTTTTCGGCGCGCGGCGCGTTTATGCAGATGGGTGTTACCATTGGGACGATCATGGTTGCCAATGTGTTGATGATCATTATTCCGGGCCAGCGTAAGGTGGTTGCGGCGCTCAAAGTTGGCGAGGCCCCCGACCCCCGCTATGGTGCGCGTGGCAAGCAGCGCTCTTTACACAATAATTACCTTACCTTACCGGTGATTTTTGTGATGATTGGCGGTCATTATCCGATGGTGTTTGCAACAGACTATGCGTGGGCTATTCTGGCGCTTGTGCTGGCGATGGGGGCGGTGATTCGCCATTTCTTCAACACCAAACATAAGGGCGATGCACTACCTTGGTGGACATGGGGTGTTGCCGCGGCGTTAGCAGTGGTAGCGATGGTTCTTTCGCAGTTGGGGGCCCCACCACGGGCCAGTGAAGGTAGCTCGGCTGCCGCCCAGATTCACCGTCAATCGGTGGAGCTGGTTATCGACAGATGTAGCAGCTGTCATGCACGGGTACCGATATGGGACGGTCTGGCCTTTGCACCCAAGGGGATTTACCTTGAAACCGAAGCTGATGTTTTGAGACAAGTCGAGGCGGTGTATTGGCAGGCTGCTGCTAGCCGGGCAATGCCGCCGGGCCATGTGATCTGGGTTGAAGATGATGAACGGGCACTGCTGGCGATGTGGCGGGATATGATTAAAAAGACCGGCCCAGCAAGCTGACCTTTCAGTGTCACAATGTAAGGAACTCTTGTATATTGCTGATTATCTGTGTGAATTTGCTGGCTATAGGCTGTTGGTCAAGTGCGTGCCATCAAATCAGCGGTCATCGCGCCATGCCGTTCCAGCAAATAGGCCATGTCCATCGTGGCCAATCGCCCCTGATCAACAATTATCCGTCCATTAACAATGGTATAGCTGGCGCTGCCAGACGCACAGAACATTAGCCCTGCCAACAGATCCCACTGCGCCCCGGCAAAATCGACTCCGCCGGTGCAAAAAGCGGTAATATCGGCGGCGTAGCCCGGCGCCAGAACACCAATATCGTCACGTCCCAAAACTTCTGCTCCGCCGCGCGTTGCCACGGCCAGGGACTCGCGTGCTGTCATCGCGTCACTACCCTTCATTACCCGCTGCAACAGCATGGCTTGACGCGCTTCGTTCAGCATATGCCCGCCATCATTCGACGCTGATCCGTCAACGCCAAACCCAATTTTGACGCCGGCGTCCAGCATTTCGCGAACTGGGGCAATGCCGCTGGCCAGCCGCATGTTTGAACAAGGGCAATGTGCAATGCCGGTGCCAGTGCGGGCAAATAGGTCAATCTCGGCGGTATCAAGCTGCACACAATGAGCGTGCCAGACATCTGGGCCGGCCCATTCGACCGCCTCGATATAGTCGCCAGGGCGCATGCCGAACTTGGCCAGGCTGTATTCAATATCTTCGCTGTTTTCGGCAAGATGTGTATGCAGTCCAACACCGTAGGCGCGGGCCATATGGGCGGATTCACGCATCAGGTCCATGCTGACCGAAAACGGCGAACAGGGGGCGAGGGCGATCCGCCGCATTGCATAGCGGTCTGGATCGTGAAAAGCTTCAATGACGCGCTGGCAATCGATCAAGATTGCCGGTTCAGCCTCGGTGAGGCGGTCAGGTGGTAGGCCACCTCTGGACTCGCCGATACTCATTGATCCACGGGTGCCGTGAAACCGCAATCCGATATCGGCCGCTGCGGCCAGCGAGTCATCAAGCCGCGCACCATTCGGATAGAGATATAAATGGTCCGATGATGTGGTGCAGCCACTCAAGGCCAGTTCGGCAAGCGCCAAGGCCGTCGACCAATAAATATGATCCGGGCCGATATGGCTCCAGATCGGGTAAAGCGTTTGTAGCCACCCAAATAGCGGCGCATTCTGTGCTGCCGGTACCGCCCGTGTGAGGTTTTGAAACATGTGATGGTGCGTGTTCACCATGCCGGGGATAACCACATGTCCGCGCATGTCGATGATCTGGTCGGCAGTGTCGGGCAGGTCGGCGGTTTTGCCAACCTGTTCGATCACTCCACCGCGGGCAAATAACGCCCCATCGGTGATTTCTGCACCAGTTGCGTGTTCAGCGCTGCCGGGGGCCATTGTACACAGAAGGTCGGCGTGACGAAGAAGCAAGGTATCATTAGGCATGTTTTATATACCCCAGTCGTGATGGTGCCGTCGCACCATGACAGCGCGACGGCTCCAAATGTACGCTTTTTCAGACTTTTAGTCGATATCTTTGGGGATAACCAGATTTAATACCACCGATATCAACGCTGCCGGCAGCAAACCCGATACCATCAGCATTTCTAGTGAGTCGGGCAAATGCTGCATCGATTTTGGCACGGCTTGAAGACCAAGCCCAATCGACAGTGACATGGCCAGAATGATCATATTGCGGCGGTTCCAAGTGACCGTCGACAGCATGTTCACCCCGGCGCTGACCACCATGCCAAACATCACGATGACCCCGCCACCAAGCACCGAAATGGGCATAGCCGCTACCACAGCGCCGACTTTCGGGATCAGGCCACACAGCACCAAAAAGAGTGCGCCGAGGGTGACGACTGACCGGCTCATCACGCCGGTCATCGAGATCAAACCCACATTCTGGCTGAACGATGTGTTGGGAAGCCCAGCAAAAATGCCGGCAATAAAGCTGCCGAGACCGTCCGCGTAGGTGCCACCAGAAAGTTCCTTGTCGGTCGCCTCACGGTTAGCACCCCCTTTGGCAATACCTGAGATATCACCGACGGTTTCGATGGCACTGACAATGGACATCAAACACATGCCGATAATCGCAAAGGCGCTGAATTCAATGCCATATTTGAACGGCTGTGGCAGGGCGAACCAAGACGCCTTGGCAACACCACCAAAATTGACCGCGCCAGTCAAGATGCCGACAATGTAGCCGGCTATAAGACCGACCAGAATGGCCGCTGACGAGGCAATGCCGCGGGTAAAAAATTTCATTCCAAGCGATACGAAAATCACCACCAGCGCCAAACCCCATTTACTAAAATCACCCCATTCCGGGGCATTCATCTGGAACGCTGCTGCGCCACCAGCGGCATATTTGATGCCAACTGGTAGCAAGGCCAAACCGATCGCCGTGATTACGATGCCGGTCACAAGGGGCGGAAACCAATGGCGGATACGGCCAATGATACTGCCGAGAAATGTGTGAAACAGGCCGGCGACAATGATAGCGCCAAACAAGGCTGCCATGCCGCTGGTTTTGACGATGCCAATCATGATCGGCACAAACGCAAAGCTTGTACCCTGCATAACTGGCAGCCGTGCACCAACCGGCCCAAAGCCAATGGTCTGGAACAAGGTTGCGACACCGGCAAACAGCATCGCCATCTGCACCAAAAACACCATATCGGCACTGCCAAAAGAAAAGCCGGCAGCGCCGGCAATGATAATCGAGGGTGTCACGTTACTCGCAAACATCGCCAGCACATGCTGGACACCAAGCGCCGCCCGCGGACCGAGCGGCAAATCATAATCTGGATCTCTGAGTTGATCGGCTGAGCCGTGGTTCTGATTGTCCATTACTAAACTCCCCTTTAGTCATCCAAGCACCACGATGTTAGGTGGAATTGACCGGGACGCAAGCAAAAACGTCTAACTCTGATATATGAGATGTAAATAAAATTATATGAAACAATATTTTAAATAAATCACACAAATAAAAATGAAGGGAGTGAGGTCCATCTTTTTGTGCGGTGTTCTGGTATATTTGCGGCGTGCGTCCAATGTGCTACAGGTAACTGGGGCGGCTGTGTGGAGCAACAGCGCTGAACCGGCCGGTTATAGTTATGCTTGTGCGCTAGGAGACATGAAATGGGTTATGCTATGGCAGCTTCCAAACCAGGTGGCTCGGATGTTCTGCGGAAAATTGAATTGGGCGCTCTAACGCCTGCAGCTGGTGAGGTTTTGATCCGGCATGACGCGATCGGTATCAATTTCCTCGATATCTATATTCGAAAAGGGGCGTATCCGTGGCCGGTTGAGTCTGATCTTGTGCTTGGGTCGGAGGGTGCCGGGGTTGTAGAGGCGGTTGGCAGTGATGTTCAAGGCCTTGCCGTTGGAGATAGAGTTGGATACACGCTTGCGAATGGTGCCTATGCAACGCACCGACTGATTGATGCTGGATATGTCGTTAAGCTGCCGGATAATATTTCCAGCGAGTTGGCAGCGTCCATAATGCTAAAAGGCCTGACAGTTGCCTATTTGATTCATGACAGTTTCAAGGTTGAAGCTGGCCATACTGTCTTGTTTCACGCCGCCGCCGGGGGTGTTGGCTTGATTGCTGGACAATGGTTGAATGCACTTGGGGCAACGGTCATTGGCACCGCTGGTGGGGCAGATAAATGTGCGCTGGCCAAGGCGAATGGCTATCATCATGTGATCGATTATAAATCCACTGATTTTGAAGCCGAGGTCATGAAGCTGACTGATGGTAAAGGTGTTGATGTGACCTATGATTCAGTTGGCAATGACACCATGGCGCGTAGCCTGACATCAACCCGCCGGCATGGCACGATCATCGCCTTTGGGCAGTCATCCGGGCCTTATCTTGATTTTAAAATCACCGATCTTGCGAAAGGGTCATATAAACTGAGCCGACCCACTTTGTTCCATTTCGCAGGCGAGCGTGACTGGCTGGAAGCGAACGCCGCAAAGCTATTTACTACGGTGACTGACGGCACGGTGACTATTTCAATCAATCAGAAATTCGCGCTAGAGGACGTTGCCAAAGCCCATGATGCGCTGACAGGGCGGGCTACAACTGGCTGTACCATCCTGACCGTTTGACGGATTGAGGGTCGAGACAAAAACAGCCGCCCATGGGCGGCTGTTTTATTATCTATAATTGGCTTCACTGATTAAGCGCTTAACCTATTTCCCACTGGTCTGCGGTTAAGCACTGGTCTGGGGGCGCATATCATTGCGATCAATGCCGGCAACGCTGACCGGCTTTTTCATTGCATCGCGCCGGAATGGTTCGCCAAGTTCCTGATTGAGCATCACCTCAATAAAAGTTGTGACACCATTATTCATTTGCGCATCAACGGCTTTGGCCAACTCATCGCGCAATTCATCCATGCCATAGACAGCCACGCCTTCGACACCACATGCTTTGGCAATACCAGCATAAGACACTTGCTGGTCAAGCTCGGTGCCAACAAAATTATCTTCAAACCATAGCGTGGTGTTGCGCTTTTCTGCGCCCCACTGGTAGTTGCGGAAGATAATCATGGTGATTGGTGGCCATTCTTTCCGGCCAATGGCGGACATTTCGTTCATGGAAATGCCAAAGGCGCCATCGCCGGCAAATCCGACAACGGGCACATCAGGCTGGCCAATTTTGGCACCCATGATGGAAGGCAGGCCATAGCCACAGGGGCCAAACAGGCCGGGTGCTAAATATTTACGGCCAGCTTCGAATGTCGGATAGGCATTACCAATCGCGCAGTTATTACCGATATCAGATGAAATAATGGCATCTTTTGGCAAAGCTGATTGAATCGCACGCCACGCCATGCGCGGTGACATCTTTTGTGGTTCACGCGTGCGCGCCCGCTCGTTCCATGTTGTGCCTGGGTCATCATCCTCATGATCCAGCGAGGTGAGTTCTTGTGCCCAAGCTGATTTTATTTTGGCAATGACTTCTTTGCGGGTGGTCCGGCCAGCATCGCCAGCTTTTGGTCCCAGCTTATTCAGGATGCTGACAGCGACTTTTTTCGCATCACCGACAATGCCAACGGTCACTGGCTTGGTCAGGCCAATGCGGTCAGGGTTAATATCGACCTGAATGATTTTGGCATTTTTTGGCCAGTAATCGATGCCATAGCCTGGCAAAGTTGAAAACGGGTTTAGCCGTGTACCGAGCGCCAGCACAACATCTGCCTTGGCAATCAGTTCCATACCGGCTTTTGACCCGTTGTACCCAAGTGGTCCGGCAAAAAGCGGGTGCGACCCGGGAAAGGCGTCATTATGCTGATACCCACAACACACTGGCGCATCAAGACGCTCGGCCAGCTTCATGGAGGCCTCAATCGCTCCACCGATCACCACACCGGCCCCGTTCAACATGACTGGGAATTCAGCGTTGCTCAGCATTTCGGCAGCTGCCGCAATCGCATCTTCGCCGCCTGCTGGACGCTCAAATTCAACGATAGCTGGCAGCTCGATATCAATGACCTGTGTCCAGAAATCGCGTGGCACATTGATCTGGGCTGGTGCCGACGCACGCTTGGCTTGCAGAATAACACGGTTCAATGTCTCGGCAATGCGGGATGGGTCGCGCACTTCTTCTTGATACGCAACCATGTCTTCAAAAAGGGCCATCTGTTCAACTTCTTGAAACCCGCCTTGACCAAGTGTTTTGTTGGCGGCTTGCGGGGTGACCAAAAGCAAAGGCGTATGATTCCAATAAGCGGTCTTAACCGGGGTAACAAAATTTGTGATGCCCGGGCCATTTTGTGCCACCATCATCGACATTTTGCCGGTTGCGCGGGTAAATCCATCAGCCATCATACCGGCGTTACATTCATGTGCCGCATCCCAGAACGTGATGCCAGCTTGCGGAAACAGATCTGATATCGGCATCATGGCAGACCCGATAATGCCAAACGCATGTTCAATCCCATGCATCTGCAGAACTTTTACAAACGCTTCTTCAGTTGTCATTTTCATTAGTGGTCACCCTCTTTTACCAAAAATATTTCGTATCTGAACCAAGTCGCTGTTCAGGCTGGTGCCCGACGCGCCTTATCTGCGCCCCTATGTACTATTATTTCACGGTCAAGCCAAGCCAACTTTAGAGCCAGTTTTGGTGAAAAATGGGTCCACTTCTGGTGGCTTGCATTTTGCAGCGAGCTCGTGAAGATAGGAGATGGCAGGGGATATGTTTCATTGTGAAGGATGAGCTTTAACTGTGCCATTGCGGTAAATTGATGGGTGAATAACGATGAAAGTAACGCCTCTGGCCCCAAGCATGGGCGCCGAAATTACTGATATTGATCTGGCAAAGCATTTTGACACTAGCGCCAATCGAATTGAGAGCGCAGTCATGAAAGATATCAAAGCGGCATGGCTGGAACATCAAATGATTGTGATCCGGCGGCAAGATATCACCCCCGGACAGCAATTACGGTTTTCTGAGTCGCTTGGCGAGCCAGATATTTATCCATTTTTGCAGGGCTTGGACGGGTTTCCAATGATCACTGAAGTGCTGAAAAAGGAAACCGAAACGGTAAATTTTGGTGGTGTATGGCACAGCGACACCACTTACCAGTCTTGCCCGCCCATGGCGACCGTTCTTTATGCAAGAGAATTGCCGCCGATTGGTGGTGATACATTGTTTTCTAATCAATATGCCGCTTATGAACAATTGTCGGAGGGGCTGAAGCGCACGATTCGCCAACTGCGCGGGGTGAATATCGCTGGAAAAAAACAGGTGTCGGCAACGCGAAGTGAGCGCTTGAAAGAGGCAGGAAGCGGCGTAAATGCAGAACAGATGAGCGGCATTCATCCGGTCATACGTACCCATCCAGAGACTGGCCGTAAGTCACTTTTTGTCAATCCTGCCCACACGGTTTCTTTTGACGGTTGGACGGAGCAGGAAAGTGCAGGGTTAATGGCGTTTTTGTTTGCCCATCAAATTGCACCGGAATTTCAATGCCGCCTGAGCTGGCAGGTTGGAGATATCGCGATTTGGGACAATAGGTGCACATTGCATTACCCGTTGAATGATTACCATGGACATCGCCGGCTGTTGCATCGTATCACGCTTAAAGGTGACCAGCCGGTTTAAATTTAACACCTTTGATATGTGATTTTATGTGTCACCAGACCCTTCGAAATGAAGCAAATCGCATTCGCTCAAATTGGTGTTTTTGGCAGAGTCTATTGGGGTGCGACTTATTGTCACAAAAAAATGGCTTGTTCTTAAACTCTTGATGTGGCTTTGATGGCCCTAGTTTTTTCGGGGGGAGATTCGGCGTGATTCCTATTTCAAGGGTTGCGCCATACATTTATTTTCATTCTAATAGTGTCTTGTCTCTCTGCTAATGCATCCGCCCTTCGACGGATGGTTTGGTGGACTTATCATCTTAAATTCTGGGAGGAATTAGGAATGTACAAACAATACTCAATTGCACTAGGCGCTGCTTTAGCTCTTGGCGTTGCCGGCATGGCCGGTAGTGCGATGGCAAAGGTCGAGGGTGATACTATCATTCTTGGCTCAGCTTTGTCGCTGACAGGCAAGTATTCAACGAATGGTTTCCACACCCAAAAGGGGTATGACTTTGCCGTTGATCGGATTAACTCTATGGGTGGAGTCAAAGTAGGTGGCAAATCATACAAACTTGCCATCACTTACTACGACGACGAATCTACACCGTCACGCGCATCTCAGTTGACTGAGCGTTTGATCCAGCAGGACGGCGTTGAATTTATGTTGGGCCCTTACAGCACGACTATGACCAAGGCGGTTGCGCCTGTGACTGAAAAATTCAAGGTACCAATGGTTGAGGCAGAAGGCGCTTCGCGTTCACTCTTCACCCAAGGCTACAAGTACATGTTTGCGGTGCTTTCAACTTCAGAATACTATTTGGCACCAGTGCTGGACATCATGGCTGACAAAGCGAAAGCAATGGGTAAAAACCCATCAGATCTGCGCATCTCAATGGCTTTTGAAAATGACGGATTTTCGCTCGACGTGCGAGCTGGGGTGGTCGACAAGGCCAAAGAGCACGGTATGAAAATTGTGATTGATGACAAATTGCCTGCCGATCTGTCGGACATGTCTGCGACATTGACTAAAACCAAAGCGTTGAAGCCTGATATTTTGCTAGTGTCTGGACACTCAAAGGGAGCGGCAACTGCAGCCCGTCAGATCGAAGAAATGAAAATCGATGTTCCATTGATTGCCTACACCCATTGCGAGGCAGCTAAGGTCCAAGAAAAATTTCCAAAGTCAGCAAATGGCGTAATGTGCCCAACTCAGTGGCTCAGCAACCTGCCAAAGCGTGATGATTACTTCGGTGATGCGGCTAAATGGAACTCTGATTTCAAAAAAGCATATCCTGAATATTCAGTAGTCCCATATCAAACGGCACAAGCATCTGCAGCTGTTCTGGTTTTCAAAGATGCATTTGAGCGTGCGAATAGCTTTGATCGTGACAAGGTGCGCGATGCGCTTGCCGCGACTGACATGGAAACATTCTATGGCGATATAAAGTTTGCGCCTGAGGGTAACAACATAGCTAAGCCAATGTTCTATCGTCAAATCCAAGCGGATGCATCGTACAAGCCGATCATCACGCACGAAGACATGACTTATCCTCGTAAGGCTAGTTACTAACTTTTCAGGAACCTCACGTTACATAGGGAAGCTCATATAGAGCTTCCCTGCTTCTATTTCGAAAAAAAGGCTCAAGCTAATGTTGGATAATCTTCAGCTTTTAATTGTTTACGCGCCAGTAATGAATGTCCAAATGTTATTAGATGGCATTTTTATTGGAGCGGTTTTTGCGCTTGCCGCCTACGGTCTGGCACTGGTTTGGGGCGTAATGAACGTCAAAAATCTTGCCCAAGGTGACTTTGTTATCATGGGAGGATACTTGGCATTCTCACTTTATCATGTGGGCGTTGGGCCCATCATTGCATTGCCAATTGTTGCTTTGGTGATGTTTGTCTTTGGTTGGATAAGCTATCTACTGATTATTAAGAGAGTGATCGATAACGATATGTTTGTATCACTGCTAGCCACCTTTGGCCTTTCGTTGTTTTTGCAGCAGGTAATGAACCTGATCTATGGACCTGAGGTCCAGACGATTGACTCGAAATTTCCAATTGCCACGATGTTTGATGGCTTCGTTACTGTGCCGATGGCAAAGGTGGTATCTCTCTTGTTGGCTGGTGGGTTTGCAGCCTTGATTGTGGTCTTTATGAAAAAAAGCCGCACCGGACAGGCTATCCGGGCAACAGCACAGGATGCCCGCGCAGCCCGCGTTCTGGGCATTAATACGGACCGCATCTACGCTTTCACATTCTCATTGAATGCAGCCATCTGCGGTGTAGCTGGTGTTTTGGTGTCTATTATTTGGGTTTTGCAACCTTTCTACGGCATCGTCTATTCGCTCAGGACCTTTGCTATCGTTACAGCTGCCGGGCTCGGTAATTTGCCGGCGGTGATTGGTGTTAGCTTTGTTCTTGGCTGGGTTGAACAATACGCAGGCATCATTATGGGTGCAGAATGGCAGATTGCCGCTGCTGTTATGGTTTTACTTGGTGTGTTGGTTTGGAGACAAATCCAACTTCGTCGCCAAAGACAGGTGGTTCGGTGATGTTTAACGAAAAACTTTATTATATTGTATTGGCGACCCTTGGTCTCGCTGGGCCCTTTTTGTTCCCAGATTATACGATGCAGCTCGCTGTGTTGTGGGTGATGGTGCTAATGGCATCAACTTGGGACATTATGGGCGGCCAAATGGGCTACAATTCCCTTGGAAACATCACATTCTTTGGCGTGGGGATGTACATTTCTGCTGCCATCCAGGTATCAATGTTTTACGATTTAGGTCTCTACACAGCCTCATATGGTGCGATAAAGCCAGTATTCACCGAAGCGCAATACTACAGCGGATTTGTTATGGGGGTTATTGCGGCTGGTGTCGGCTGTGTGGTTTTGGCCATTTTGCTTGGTCTGACCATGTTTGGTTTACGAGGCCCATACTTTGCGATTGGGACACTGGGTGTCGCCGTGGCGGCAAGAGAAATTGCTGGAACGATTGAAGTTATTGGTGCCGGTGCTGGCATTGCAATGCCGTTTTTGCCACTGCCTATTGAATACCGTTCACTTTTCTATTGTATGTTATTTTTCGCTTTGGCAGCGATAGCGCATTTTGTCATTCGCTGGATGTTCTCCCAACAGTTTGGGCTGGCTGCAAATGCTATCCGGGATGATGAAGACAAAGCGGAAGCTATGGGTATTCCAACGTTGAGATATAAGCTTGTTGGCTGGTCAGTTGCGGCTTTCTTCATGGGGTGCACGGGCGCTGTGTTTGGTAACATGGTAGGCTACATTGAGCCTTTGGAAGTTGCTTTCCCGGTTGCAACCTTTGGTATCTTTATGGTTGCCATGTCGCTACTTGGCGGCAAGGGGACGTTGTGGGGGCCGGTTCTTGGTGCAATTTTGTTCCATATCGTCAAAGAAACGACATGGACCTATTTGCTGGGTTTGCAATGGGTCGTTCTTGGCCTGATCTTAATTGTCAACATCGTGTATTTCCAACAGGGAATAATGGGATGGTTGCAAGCCAAATATCCCGAAAAGTTTGGTATTGCGGTTGATCCCTCCTTGACGGCCCAGAAAGAGGAGGCGTAAATGGATCAGTCTCTAATTACTGTCAATAACGTCTCGAAATCGTACGGTGGTGTAAAAGCTAATGTCGATATTTCGATGGCTGTTAAGCAGGGTTCGATTACTGGTATCATAGGTCCCAATGGGTGTGGCAAGACGACACTGTTTAACTCGATCGTTGGCTATCATCCGATTGACTCTGGCTCGATTCAGTTTGACGGTCAGGAAATTTCGCATTTGCGGGTCGGTGAAATTGCCCGGCTAGGTATGTTGAGGACCTTCCAGCAGACTCGCATCTACACCAAAATGGACTGTGTGGATAACATGCAGATATCAGTCTCTCAACGACCTGGATCAAAAGCGTCAATGTTTTCGAGTCGTAAAGGTGAGATCCGCGATCGCGCTGAACATCTACTGGAGTTTGTCGGCTTGTATTCCAAGCGGAATCTGATCTCAGGCGATTTGTCATTCGGCCAGCAAAAGCTTCTTGAGTTCGCTATGGCGTTGATGAATGAGCCAAAAGTGTTGCTGTTAGATGAGCCGACAGCGGGTATCAACCCAACGCTTATTAACGGCTTGATTGATCGTCTGCGGCGCGCCAATGAAGAATTGGGAATTACTCTATGCGTAATTGAACATAATATGCGGGTCATAATGAATTTGGCCTCGCATATTTATTGTTTATCGAACGGCAAAATGCTCGCCGATGGTAAACCTGAAACATTGCAAAATGATCCGCGTGTTATTGACGCGTATCTTGGAGGACACTGATGGCCAGACAACCCGTAAAAAAAGCTGCGGCAAAAAAGGCATCAGCGAAAAAAGCTGCGGCAAAAAAGGCATCAGCGAAAAAAACTGCGGCAAAAAAAGCTGTGACTAAAAAAGTTGCAAGTAAAGCTGCTGTGAAAAAGGCTGCGGTAAAAAACGCCACGGCAAAAAAATCGCCGGCAAAAAAAGCAGCACCTCGCAAGGCCGCTGGCAAAAATGTCAGTGGATATGGTGTTGGTAGTGTCGATGTTGTTATGTCGGTTGATCAGGTGGCCCGTGAGGCGGCTTCTATCGCGGCAAATGCGCCGACCACAAAAGCGCTTGATAAACTCATAAAAAATGATGTTTATCTGACAATTAATGATCTGCGGGCTGGTTACGGCAAAATGGAAATTTTGCATGATTTTAGTCTACGTATTGGTCGCGGTCAGTCGTTGTGTTTGATTGGTCCAAACGGTGCCGGCAAGTCGACGGTTTTGCATTCAATTTTTGGATTCACCAATATTTTCTCGGGATCGATTGTTGTTGATGGCAAAGACGTTACGGCACTGACACCATCGGAAAAACTGTCTGAAGCTGGTATCGCCTACATCCTGCAGGATAAATCGGTGTTCCCGCAAATGACCGTTGAAGAAAATTTGTTAATGGGTGGATTTTTGAAAGACCGTCCGGCTGAGGCAAAAGCCGCGGCTGAAATGGTATTCGACAAATATAGCCGGTTGGCTGACCGGCGCGACAAGCCTGCGGGTGTGTTGTCGGGCGGTGAAAGGCGCCTTCTGGAAATTTCGCGTGCGCTTGTTATGCAACCAGAAGTATTGCTAGTTGACGAACCATCAATCGGTCTTGAGCCGCGCTTTATTGACATGGTGTTTGAAATTCTTGACGATTTGCAGAAAAAAGACGGCAAGACAATCATCATGGTTGAACAAAACGCCAAGAAAGGTCTGGCATTTGCTGATATCGGCTATGTGTTGGTTTCAGGTGAAACCGCGATTGCCGGTCTTGGTAATGATTTGCTGGAAAACCCAGATGTTGGGCGGTTGTTCCTTGGTGGCTAAACACAGCGGCTGTTAAGAAACACAGGGGGCATGCTCTGGTACTTGGGCAGGCCCCTTTTTCTTTAATTTTAGTAATTATGACTGAGCAAAACGTGCCCCCACTTCGTGGTGTTTACGGTCTTGATTGGCCGTTTGGTGCGTATTACCATTTTGCAATTTGTTAAGTTTGTGGCGACGGAACCGACAATCGGGGAGGGACATAAATGCAAAGGCATTATCAGGAACTGACAAAAAACAAGGCCAATTATATTCCCTTATCGCCGCTTAGCTTTCTTGCCCGCACGGCAGATATTTTCGGCGCACGCAAGGCGATTGTCTATGAAGACCGGCATTATAGCTGGCAACAGACATATGAGCGTAGCCGGGCGCTGGCGTCGGCATTAACGCACCATGGTCTTGGGCTTGGCGATACCGTATCAATTATTGCGGCGAATACGCCGGAGATGTATGAGGCCCATTTTGGCGTCCCCATGGCCGGATGCGTGTTAAATACCATTAATACGCGGCTAGAGGCAGAAACAATCGCCTATATTCTGGCCGATAGCGACAGCAGATTGCTGATCGCAGATACTGCGTTTCGCGATACTGTATTGGCGGCCCTCGACATGCTGGATCATGATATAGAGGTCATTGATATTCGCGATGCGGCACTTGGGGACTTACCGGCACTTGGCAAGATGGATTATGAGTCCTTTATTGCCGCCGGCGCGCCAGATTATGACTGGCAACTTCCCCAAGATGAGTGGCAAGCCCTCACCCTTAGCTATACATCGGGTACGTCAGGCCGGCCAAAAGGTGTTGTCTATCATCATCGTGGGTCTTATTTGATGAGCTTTGGTACAGTGGCGGCATGGCAATTGGGCCAGCACCCAACTTACCTCTATACAGTGCCTATGTTCCATTGTAACGGCTGGGGACATGCCTGGACCATGGCATTAATGGCGGCGAAAATCGTTTTAACCCGTACCATTACCGCCGAAGAAATTTTCCGACTTATAGACAGGCATAGGGTCACGCATTTTGGGGGCGCCCCCATTGTTCTTGGTATGCTGGTGAACGCACCGGACAAACAGCGGCCCGATTTGTCTGATCGCACGGTGCGTGCAATGACAGCTGGCGCCCCACCACCAGCCAGTATTTTGGAAAAACTCTCAGCCATGGGGTTTGAGGTGATGCAGGTCTATGGGCTGACTGAAACCTATGGTCATGTCACCCAATGTGTCTGGCGTGAAGAGTGGGATGATTTGCCGTTTTCTGAAC
>CAJWSS010000004.1:0-26337 GCA_913045915.1 uncultured Alphaproteobacteria bacterium
GATGAGGAAGCGAAGCCGAAGAAAGCGCCACGTGGCCGCGGTCGTGGGCGGCGCGTCGCGAGAAATGAGGCAGCGGAAAATGACCGCGATGAAACCAGCCAGGCCGCACCATCACAGACCAGCGGTGAATCGGCACCAGACGTAGCCGATGCCGCTAGCGTGATCAACAGTGATGCGGCAGAAGAGAGCAAATCTCCACGTAAAACAACGCGTAAAAAGGCCGCGAAAAAGCCAGCAAAATCATCAGATGAAAATGGATCAGATGTTGATGAAGCGGCGAAAGTTGACGCCAAAAAACCAGCCCGCGGCCGCAAACCCAAGGTGAAAAGCGAGGCCGAAGCAGAAGGCGCCTCATCTGATGATGAGCGCACAGCGACGACCGCGAAAAAGCCAGCCCGAAAATCACCAGCCAAAAAGGCGAAAAAGGCGGCGGCCAGCAAGACAGAAGATAGCGGCGCGGTGGCGGCGAATGGCAGTACCGAAGCCGACAATCACACCACCAACCGTGCGCCGATTAGTTCAGCGCCGCAAGATGTCATTGACGTTGGTAGCGCAACACCAGACGCGCGCAAACGCGGCTGGTGGTCGCGCGGCGAATAGCCGGGTGGGGGGCAAGCACCGGCGGTGACGCCAGCCTATTTTATGGTTGGTAGCCAGCCATTGATCCGGTCAATGGCGGTGGTGATGGTGTGCGAACTACCAGCATAAGACAGGCGCAGAAAACGCCCCCCTTCTGTTTGATCAAAATCAACGCCCGGCGTAACCGCAACACCAGCCTCATGAAGCAGGCGCCGGGCAAAATCACCGGCGTTGGTGCTGATAGCACTGATATCGGCATAGAGGTAGAAAGCGCCGTCTGCTGGTGCATGTTGGCCTAAAAATTCTGCTGGCAAGCCAGCAAGCAGGCGATCGCGGTTATCCTGATATCGCGGCAAATGCGCATCAAGCTCAACATAGCAATCAAAAGCCGCGATGGCGCCAAATTGATTAGGTGTCGGCGCCGAAATAAACAAATTTTGCGCGATTTTTTCAGCATTATCGACAAGATCATCAGGCAAAATAACCCAGCCAAGCCGCCAGCCTGTCATACAAAAATATTTCGAAAAGGAATTAATGATAATGGCATCTTGGTTGAATTTCAGGGCGGTTGTGCCGCGCCCGCCATATGTCAGCCCATGGTAAATTTCATCCATAATCAGCCGCACACCATGCCGCGTACACCACCCACAAATTTCCGCCAAATCATCATCGGCAATCACCACACCAGTTGGATTTGCCGGACTGGCTAGCAAAATACCGTCAGGCAACGGGCCGGAACTCGCCAAGGCTTCAAGGTCTGGCATCCAAGCCTGATCAGCACGTGCTGGAATCAGATCAGGCACCAGCCCCAATGCCGCCATTAGATTGCGATAGGCCGGATAGCCCGGCGTCGCTATGGCAATATGATCACCGGCATCAAAAGCCGCCAGAAACGAAATAGCAAAACCAAGCGATGACCCGGGGGTGATGGCAATCTGGTTCCAATCTGGTGTTATGCCGTACCAATCTTGATAATGCGCAGAAATACGCTGGCGCAAGGCTGGGTGACCAAGGGCCACCGAATAGCCATGCGAAGCGGTGCGGCCCAGCGCCGTGCTCAATGCGCTATTCACCGCATCTGGTGGCGGGGTCGATGGCTGACCAACTTCAAGATGCATAATATCCTGCCCGGTTGCTTCAAGACGCTGGGCATCCTGCATCACTTGCATGGCTAGAAATGCTGGAATTTGGTTTGTTTTGCCAATCTTTAAGGTCATTGTATGTTTAAAGGAGCCCGTGCGATGCTGAAAACTGCCGATGAAAGCGCATTGGCGCCACCGTCAAGGGTATATCAGAGCCGCCACAAACAGGCCATAAATTTATGTCACACATGATGACGAAGATGTTCAGGATGATACGAAAAACCGCCAGATATTTCACAGCCATTCTGCTGTTTATGTGTGTGCCGATCACGGCATCTGCTGGCATGATTCGTGATACCGAGCTTGAGACCGGCCTGCAGACATTGATGGAGCCACTCGTCGAGGCGGCCGGCTACCCGCCAAATTCCATAGCCATCAGGATTATCATTGATCCCAATTACAATGCATTCGTTGCTGGCGAGCAAATTATCTATGTGCATTCGGGACTGCTTTTAAACGCCAAGTCAGCCGAAGAAATTATTGGTGTGTTGGCGCATGAAATAGGCCATCTAAAGGCTGGGCATGTGCCGCGCCGTGATGCGGCGATTGCTGATGCCAATTCAGCCAATGCACTGGCGGCATTGGCGGCGATTGCGGTGGCGGCGGGTGGCGGCGGAGATGCGGCGGCTGGTGTGTTGATTGGCGGACAAGATCAAGCCACAAGGAAGCTCTTGCAAACCATTCGCTATGACGAGGCTGTTGCTGATGAAATTGGCCTCTCGCTACTTGACAAATCCGGCATTTCGGCCAGCGGTCTGCGCGATATGATGCAACGTATGGCCGCCCAGCGTGCGCTTCCTGAAAACCGTCAATCACGTTATTACCAGACACACCCTGCTGCCGCTGAACGGCTTCGCACCTATCAGGACCATGTCACCCGCCGGGCCGGACAAACAACACCAATCAACGATGAAATGTTGGCTTTGGTGGACCGGCTAGAGACCAAGATGCGGGCTTATGTTGAACCACCGCAATCTGTTCTCGCACAGTTTGATGATGCGGATGCCCTCACCCATTTATATGCAAAATCAATTGCGCTTTACCGCCGCGGCGCGCTTGAACCAGCGTTAACGGTGATTGACGATCTTATCGACATAGCGCCGCAGGATCCATTTTTTCACGAATTCCGCGGCGATGTGTTGCTGTCCATGGCCAAACCAGACGCCGCCGCACTGGCCTATAAAAGAGCCATTTCCATACGCCCTGACAGTCCCCAAATTTTGCTGAATTACGGCCGGGCGTTGGTTGCGAGCGGCAAAACAGAGAGCTTAACAGATGCCATATCTGCTTTGGAACAGGCCCGTGATGGCGAACCAAAATGGACCTTCGTCTATCGCCAGCTTGCCATTGCCTATGGGCGCGCGGGCCGCCTCGCCGATGCTGATATCACACTTGCCGATGAAGCCTTGATGACGGGTGATACACAACAGGCGATTAAGATGGCCAAACGATCATTGTCGCATGGCACCGTTGGCAGTGAGATACAAAATCGTGCGAATGATATTTTGTACCGATATGGCGCGGCAACAGAGTGACAATTTGCAATAGTGACGGCTTTCTATATAACTAGAAAAATCGACTAAATCAGACGCGGTATCTGCGGCTTTTGCGACTGAACCGACAGGAACATATTGATGCGCATTCTCATTGCTATTTGCCTTGTGCTAACAACCATGGTGCCGTCTCTCGCCAGAGCCGATTTGGACGCGACAGACCGCGCCACACTGAACAGCATCATCGAAGATTTCATCCGCAATAATCCAGAAATTGTGCGCGATACGTTGATTGCCCTTGCCGCCCGTGAAGAGGCTGAACGCAAACAAACAGGACTTGCCAAGGTGCGTGATGATCAGGGTGATCCGGTTATGGGCAATGCGAATGGCACCATCACATTATATGAATTTTCTGATTATAATTGCGGCTATTGCAAACGTGTTTTTGAACCCATTCAACAGCTGGTGCGCGACAACCCTGATGTCCGGCTGGTGATCAAGGAATTTCCTATTTTAAGCCAATCGTCACTGGTTGCCGCCAAGGCGGCTATCGCGGCTGAAATGCAGGGGAAATTTGGTGACTATCACATTGCCATGATGACCTATCGCGGTCAGATCACTGATGCGGTTGTGATGCGCATGGCCGCGCAAGCTGGTGTGGATATAGAACAGCTCAAATCCGATATGGAGAGCCCGAAAACAATGGCCATCATCCAGCGCACTCGCGAAGCAGCGGCGGCGCTTGAAATCAACGGCACACCCGGTCTGGTGGTAGGAGACACGGTTGTCCCCGGCGCCATCGGACTTGACGAGCTTGTCAAATTAATTGCCGAAGAACGCAACAAACAAGGCTAAACTCTTTTCTCTGCCCCTCAAACAAGTATAGTATCTTACATCATGGCACCGATTTGTAGCATCGCAGTTTTGAATGGCCCTAATCTCAACATGCTTGGCATGCGTGAGCCGGATATTTATGGGCATCAAACACTGGCTGATATCGAAGCCGAATGCCGCAGATTGGCCAGTGAAAAACAACTGGATATTGACTGGTATCAGTCAAACCTTGAAGGCGAGCTGATCAACAAAATTCAATCGCTTGCCGGTTCAGCGGACTGGATTGTCATTAATGCGGCGGGGTTGACCCACACATCAGTGGCGTTGCGCGATGCTTTATCATTATTTCCGGGCGGCGTTATCGAAGTGCATTTGTCGAATATTCACGCACGCGAGTCATTTCGGCACACATCGCTTATTTCAGCGATCGCCAAGGGTGTTATTGCCGGATTTGGCGCAACATCCTATTATATGGCCATTGACGCCATTTCGCATTTACATTTGGAGACTTAATTCTAATGGCAGCTTCATCAAAAACCGCATCTGCACGTTCTGAAACAAAACTGGTTCAGGAATTGGCGGATATTTTGGATAAATCTGGCCTTGCCGAGCTGGAATATGAAACCGATGCGGTTGCTATTCGCTTGTCGCGGGTAACCGGTGCGGCGCCTGTGGTTGCACCTGCCCCAGTGGTTACCGCGCCGGCCGCCGCCCCAGCATCTGCACCAGCACCGGCCGAACCAACAGCCGTGGCTAACCCGGCTGATCATCAAGGGGCTGTTACCTCGCCAATGGTTGGCACGGTCTATACAGCACCTGAACCCGGTGCCGCTGACTTCGTATCTGAAGGTGACATGGTGAAAGCTGGTCAGACCCTATTTATCGTTGAAGCGATGAAAGTGATGAACCCAATCACCGCCCCATCTGCTGGCAAGGTGACCAAAATTCTTGTTCAAAACGCGCAACCAATTGAATTTGGTGAAGCGCTGGCCATCATAGAATAACCGCCATGTTCAAAAAAATTCTGATCACCAATCGGGGGGATGTGGCGTTGCGGGTGCTTCGTGCCTGCAAAGAAATGAATATCCCCAGCGTTGTGGTACATTCAACAGCTGATGCCGACTCGATGCCGGTACGGCTTGCTGATGAATCAGTTTGTATCGGCCCGCCAAGCAGTGCAGATTCTTATTTAAATGTGCCGGCCATTTTATCAGCCGTTGCCATCACTGGCGCGGATGCGGTGCATCCGGGCGTTGGATTTTTGTCAGAAAATGCCGATTTTGCCGAAATTGTTGCGGCGCATGGGCTGACATTTATTGGACCAGAGCCGCGCCATATCCGTGCCATGGGCGATAAGGTAGAGGCAAAAATCACCGCCGCCGCCGCCGGCTTGCCACTGGTACCAGGGTCACCCGGGGCTGTTGATACAATCGAAGACGCCAAAAAAATTGGCGCCGAGGTCGGCTATCCACTTCTTGTCAAGGCCGCATCAGGTGGTGGTGGACGCGGCATGAAAGTTGCCGAAACCGAAGATGATCTGCCCGAAGCATTCAGCGCCGCGCGGTCCGAAGCCAAAGCCGCCTTCGGCGATGACACGGTATATATGGAACGCTATCTTGGCCAGCCACGCCATATCGAAGTTCAGGTGATTGCCGACTCACATGGCAATGTTGTGCATCTTGGCGAGCGTGAATGTTCGGTGCAACGACGTCATCAAAAATTATTCGAAGAAGCCCCCTCGCCAGCCTTAACGACTGAGATGCGTGACAAAATCGGCACCATTGCGGCTGAGGCCACTCGCAAAATGGGCTATCTTGGTGTAGGCACCATGGAATTTCTGTTTGAGGATGGCGAATTCTTCTTTATCGAAATGAACACCAGATTGCAGGTTGAACACCCAATCACCGAAGCCATTACCGGGGTTGATCTGGTGCGCGAGCAGATCCGGATTGCCGCTGGACATCCCTTGTCGTTTACACAAGAAGACGTCGCCTTTACCGGCCATGCCATTGAGTGCCGTATCAATGCTGAACATCCCGAAACATTTATGCCAACCCCAGGCAAGGTGACCTCATTTCATGCGGCCGGTGGCCCCGGCGTTAGGATTGAGTCCTGCTTATATTCTGGATATGCGGTCCCGCCTTATTATGACAGCCTGATTGCCAAGCTGATTGTGCATGGTGATGATCGCGAACATTGCCTTGCCCGGTTAAAACGGGCGTTACAAGAATTTGTTGTCGAGCCAATCCCCACAACCTTGACGCTGCATCAAAAATTGGTCGATGCACCAGCGATCAAGGATGGGAGCTATAATATCAGGTGGCTGGAAGAAGTCTTTTTACCAAAGACACAGAATTAATAGATACTGCCCGAGACAATGCCGTGGCGAAAAGCTATGCGTATGCACCCGAGACGATCATTAAAGCGTATGCGTTGGGCCTGTTCCCGATGGCAGAAAGCCATGACAGCACAGACATACGATTTTATGACCCTGATAGGCGCGGCCTTATCCCGCTTGACGACTCGCTTGGCAATGGGCTTCATATACCACGCCGTTTACAGCGCCGCGTCCGGCAACACCCCTATGACATTACCATTGATCAGGATTTCGCCGCGGTCATTACCGCCTGTGCCGCACCAAGTGCGACCCGCACCGACACATGGATAAATGCAGATATACGCCAGCTCTATATTGCCCTGCACAAAATGGGGTTTGCCCATTCGGTCGAAGTCTGGCACGAGGGTAATTTGGTTGGTGGTCTGTATGGTGTGCGTTTGCGCGCGGCGTTTTTTGGCGAGTCGATGTTTTCCCGGCGAACCGACGCATCTAAAATCGCGCTGGTGCACCTGATGGCACGCCTGCGTCACGGCGGATTCCGGCTTTTAGATGCCCAATTTACCAATGAACATCTCAAACAATTTGGTGTGATAGACGTCCCACGTGCTGAATTTCAGCGGCGCCTCGCGGACGCATTGGCAAATGAGGCCGACCTCAACCTTGCTACACCAAGTCTGCCAATGGTGACAGCGATGCTGGCGGCTGGCTAATCAGCACTGCAGGCAAGAAGCGTGATATCATATACCGGGTGTTCAAGCGCCGAAATCGCCGGGCTTGATGAAAACATCCATCCAGAAAACACCTCGGCTGGCGCAACAGATTGATCATAGCCAAGGTCACGAATAACCACAAAGGCGGCATTTTCCGGGGTTTCTTCAGGCGGATGAAAGGCACATCTTTGCACGGTGACTTCCAAGGTGCCAAACTGGCGTGCAACCCCGACTGGTGCCGAAAGCGTAGATATACGCGCGGTAATTTTATCAAGTGCCTGCATGGTCGCCACACGGCCATCAAGCCAAACCGTTGATTGCGCTGATGCCGCGCCACAAGCCAGGGACGTAATAGCGAGTGATATTGCAAAGATGCTGCGCATGAAATCGGTGCTATGGCTATTGGGTCGCGGCCGTATTGCCGGATGAAAACACCATTTTTCCAAGAAGATCGCTGATGCTAACTGGGTCGCGCGTATCATAAATCACCGCGCCAGAGGCGAGCATTTCACTGTCAGCGCCCGGCATCAATTCAAGATAATTACCGCCAAGCAAAGAGGCGGCAGTGATCCGCGCACTGGTATCAGCGGGGATCTGAACATCAGGGGCAATTGCCATGGCGATACGGGCGCTGTAGGTCACTGGGTCAAGGCTCTGTTCCGTAATACGGCCAACTTTGATGCCAGAAATACGCACATCATCACCAACCGACAACCCACCGGTTGACCCAAATTCGGCGATGATTTCATAGCCGCCATTGCCCTGAATGTCGGCCGCTTCATAAGCCAGTGTCACGAAGCCGGCCGCCGCCGCCAAAACAATAGCCCCCATAACGGTTTCTAATGTGTTCCGCTGCATGCCCTCAACTCCTCACCTATAGCCGTGTCCTAGCGCGCCTGGATCAAGATGGTGTCCATGGTTCATAGTCACCAGTCGCAGCGGCGCGCTTGCCGCCTTTCAACACATGTCCGGCAGGCCGGTGTGCATAATTTGTCCCGGTGGTGTTTGGCTGATGGTCCTGTTGCCACGCATGCCGGGCATAGCCACCTTCGGGGGGCGGGCTTGATTCGGTATGATGCAGCCACCCATGCCAGTCAGCTGGCACCTTTGATGCTTCTGTCATGCCATTATAGCGTACATAGCGGCGCGGCGGCTTGCCCGGGCGGGCCTGACGCTCTTCATAATAGCGATTACCAAAAGCATCGCGCCCCACTTCGTTGGCAGTTAATTTCACCGTGATCAATGTGACCAAATCCATAGGAGACCCCACAACAAAAATATTTTATCTGCGGCCATTTCAACTACACGACATCCGTGCGGCTTGACCTGACCGGTCAGCAGGCATTCGGTGCGCCATCGCACCGGCAGTGGAGTATAGGCGAAAGCAAACAATCTCGTCCAGCCACCTTTGCCACAATGTGACGATTTTGCCGGGTGACGATTTTGCCGGGTGACGATTTTTACGGTACCGCATATGGCCAACATGCTCTGTTCATAAACCCACCACAACCAACGCCCTATGAAACGGAAAAACCAACCGCCACCCGCCGCATAAGATAAATCAATAGGGACAATGACTTGCCCCAAAAATGCCCACAACCCAACGGTGAACAGCTATCATTTCAATAGATAATTTTGTTCAAAACTGGATAAAAAATAGTTTTTTTTGTGATTTGCCTATTTACCGAAAGCCGCTAGATAATGTAGTTTATAACTCTGAACGACGCTATATCTTGTTGTTCAGCACGAATTATTCACCACAAGTTTCGGAAAAATAAAGACAAAAACTCACCCACCCCCTGTGAGTCAAAGGACAACAAAGGAAGTCAGATAGATGCGTTTTGAAAGACGGTTCACGAAGGATGGCCAAGCGGCATATGCGAATATAGAATTTAGACACGCGACAAGTGAGATTCGCAACCCGGATGGCACCATTGTGTTCCGCGCCGAAAATATTGAGGTGCCAGCGCAGTTCTCGCAAGTGGCGACAGATATTCTGGCGCAAAAATATTTCCGCAAAGCCGGCGTGCCAGCGGCGCTGAAGCCGGTCGAAGAAAACGCCGTGCCATCCTGGTTATGGCGCAGTGAAGCAGACACAAAAGCACTGGCAAAACTGCCGGAAGACCAGCGCTACAGCGGCGAAACATCTGCCAAACAGGTGTTTGACCGGTTGGCCGGTACCTGGACCTATTGGGGGTGGAAAGGCGGTTATTTTACCGACGAGAGTGACGCCAAAACCTATTTTGACGAAATGCGCTACATGCTGGCTACGCAGATGGCGGCGCCAAACTCACCGCAATGGTTCAACACTGGCATGCATTGGGCCTATGGTATTGATGGGCCAAGTCAAGGACATTTTTATGTTGATTATAAGAGCGGCAAATTAACCCGGTCCACCGGTGCCTATGAACACCCACAGCCGCATGCCTGTTTCATCCAGTCAGTCAGTGACGATTTGGTGAATGAAGGCGGCATCATGGATTTGTGGGTGCGCGAGGCACGGCTGTTTAAATATGGGTCGGGCACCGGGTCCAATTTTAGCCGCTTGCGGGGCGAAGGCGAAAGCCTGTCCGGTGGCGGCAAATCATCCGGCTTGATGAGCTTTCTGCGCATTGGCGACCGGGCGGCAGGGGCCATCAAATCAGGTGGCACCACCCGCCGTGCGGCAAAAATGGTGACGGTTGATATCGACCACCCGGATATTGAAGCCTATGTTGACTGGAAAGTAGTTGAGGAACAAAAAGTTGCCGCATTGGTCGCCGGGTCAAAACTGGCGCAAAAACATATGGGCGCGGTGATGGCGGCATGCCAACTGGCCGAAGCCTATGGTGATGAAGACCGGTTTGATCCAAAAATCAACAAAGACCTGAAAAAAGCCATTCTGGCGGCCCGCAAATCAATGATTCCAGAAAATTATGTCCAGCGGGTAATTCAGTTTGCACAGCAGGGCTATACTGATATCGAGTTCAAGACCTATGACACAGACTGGGACTCAGAAGCCTATCTTACCGTTGCCGGGCAAAATTCAAACAACTCGGTACGGGTAAGCAACGACTATCTGCAAGCTGTTCTTGATGATGGTGATTGGGAATTGATCAAACGGCGTGATGGCAGTGTGGCCAGCCGCATCAAAGCCAAGGATTTGTGGGAAAAAATTGCCTATGCGGCATGGGCCTGTGCTGATCCCGGGTTGCAATATGACAGCACCATTAATGAATGGCATACCTGCCCAGAAGGTGGCCGGATCAATGCATCAAACCCTTGTTCAGAATATATGTTCCTTGATGACACCGCCTGTAATTTGGCGTCATTAAACCTGATGCAATTCCGCGATGCTGATGCCGAATTTGATATTCCGGCATTTGAACATGCGGTACGGCTATGGACGGTCACGCTGGAAATTTCAGTGCTAATGGCACAATTCCCGTCAAAAGAAATTGCGCAACTATCCTATGAATATCGGACCTTGGGGCTGGGCTTTGCCAATATTGGCGGTTTGTTGATGGCGGCAGGCCATTCCTATGACAGTGACGAGGGCCGTGCCATTTGCGGGGCGATTTCGGCGGTGATGACCGGCATTGCCTATGCCACATCTGCCGAAATGGCTAGCGAAGTTGGTGCTTTTCCAAATTATAAGAAAAATGCCAAGCACATGTTGCGGGTGATGAAAAATCACCAACTGGCAGCTGAAGGCAAAGCCAGCGGTTACGAGGGGCTGAGCATCCTGCCGGTGCCACTTGACACCGCCTCATGCCCGGACAAAGCGCTTGTCAGCGCCGCGGCCAACGCGTGGGATAAAGCCGTTTCGCTTGGGAAAAAGCATGGCTACCGCAATGCACAGGCCACTGTCATTGCCCCGACCGGCACCATCGGCCTTGTTATGGATTGTGACACAACCGGCATTGAGCCAGACTTTGCCATCGTCAAATTTAAGAAACTTGCCGGCGGTGGCTATTTCAAAATCATCAATCGGGTGGTGCCAGAGGCATTAGAGCGGCTTGGCTATTCGCAAAGCCAAATCGACGATGTCATTGGCTATGCGGTTGGTGCGGGCAGTCTGAAGACCTGCCAGTCCGTGTCGATAAATGCACTCAAAGACAAAGGCTTTGGCGATGCCGAGATTGACAAAATCGAAGCGGCGCTTGGCAGTGCGTTTGACATCAAATTTGCCTTTAACCAATTCACCCTTGGGGCTGATTTCTGCAAGGATAAATTGGGCATCACAGATGCACAGCTGAATGACTTTGAATTCAACATGCTGGAACATCTTGGCTTTAGCAAAGATGAAATTGAAGCGGCGAATATTCATGTGTGCGGCGCCATGACATTGGAAGGCGCACCGCATCTTGACGAAGCGCATCTGCCAATTTTTGATTGTGCCAATGTATGCGGCCGGATCGGCAAGCGGTTCCTGTCTGTTGACAGCCACATCACCATGATGGCCGCGGCGCAACCATTCATCTCGGGGGCTATTTCGAAAACCATCAATATGCCAAATTCTGCCAGCGTGCAGGAATGCGGTGACGCCTACATGAAATCATGGCAATTGGGTTTGAAAGCCAACGCCTTGTATCGCGATGGGTCCAAGCTCAGCCAGCCATTATCATCAGGCCTTATTGATGAAATTGATGACGAAGATGATGAGGCCGAAGCGCCAATGGCGGCAACATCATCACCGCAAGTGATCGAAAAAGTGGTCGAACGCATCATCAGCAAAGCCGAGCGTGAGCGGTTACCACATCGCCGCAAAGGCTATACCCAGAAAGCCACGGTTGGCGGTCATAAGGTTTATCTGCGGACCGGTGAATATGAAGATGGCCGTATCGGTGAGGTCTTCATTGACATGCATAAAGAAGGCGCGGCCTTCCGATCACTGATGAACAATTTTGCCATCGCTGTATCGATTGGTTTGCAATATGGTGTGCCGCTGGAAGAATTTGTCGAGGCCTACACCTTCACCAGATTTGAACCGCAGGGCATCGTAACCGGCAATGACGCCATTAAAATGTCCACATCAATTCTGGATTATACATTCCGCGAATTGGCCATTTCCTATCTGGATCGCAGTGATCTTGGTCATGTCAATGTCGATGATTTGGATGTGACCACGACCGGGTCTGGTGAAACCCAATCCGATCTGGTGAACAAAGTCACCAGCCGCGGATATATCCGCAAGCAAGGGTTGGTGGTCTATTCCAATGATGGGTCTGCGGCCGTCGCAAAATCATATGATACTGACGCAGAAACCATGCTGGCCAGAGAAGAAAACGCGGCCATTACCGCCGCCGACAGCGCCGCTGAAGTGGTGGTTGGTGCGGTCGCTGACCAAACAGCAGAGCGTGTAAAACAGGCCCGCATGCAAGGTTATGAAGGCGAAGCCTGCCCTGAATGTCAGAACTTTACACTGGTGCGTAATGGCACCTGTCTGAAATGCAACACTTGTGGTGGCACCACAGGGTGCAGTTAAGTCTCTCCCTGCAGAGCAACCTGCAGAACTGGCCCCGTGCACTATGCCGGGGCCTTTTTCTTTGGCGCAGTATACGCTGTCATTTTGCTTGCGGCGCGGCGTTCGCTATGCGAGGTTTTGGGCACAGATCAAAAACCACAATGCGGCAAAAATTCAACTGAAGAGGCCGCAAAAACCAGACGAGAACATGATGAGCAAAGTTGAAGATAAACTGAATAAAATCGGCGTTACAATTCCTGATGCCCCGACCCCAGCGGCAAATTATTTGCCCTTTACCCAAACCGGTAATCTGGTCTTTGTGTCTGGTCAGGTGCCATTTGTCGATGGCAAGCTGCAAATCACCGGCACTGTTGGCGTTGATGCCAGCGTTGAAGACGCCCAAGGCCAAGCCCGTATTTGCGCCATTAACCTGTTGGCCCAGCTTAAAGTGGCGTGCGGCGGCGATCTGGACCGGGTTAAAAAAGTCGTAAAGCTTGGCGCATTTGTCGCATCAGCCAATGATTTTCACGCTCAACCCACAGTCGTCAATGCCGCTTCAGATCTGATGGTTGAGGCTTTTGGTGACGCTGGCAGACATGCACGTTTTGCCGTTGGGTCAAATGCCCTACCACTTGGGTGCCTCGTTGAAATAGACGGTATTTTTGAAATTCAATAGCGTGTCACCGACACAGCATCGCAACATCTATGCCGCGGCGCTAAACCGTTGCCGCGGCGCTTATCTTGATCTTTAAACTCATGGACAGTGACGCCTTGCGCCTAGATGTTCATAACAGTATCAGCCCAATTGACCCCGCCGAATGGAATAAGTTGGCCGGGCCAGACAACCCCTTCATTCAGCATGATTTTTTATGCGCGCTGGAAGATGGGGGGGCGGTTGGCGGCAACAGCGGCTGGGATATTGCACATTTGGCCCTGTATGACGCGGACGACAAATTGGTCGGCGTGGCGCCGCATTATTTGAAACATCATTCTTATGGGGAATATATTTTTGATCATAGCTGGGCGCATGCTTATGAACGGGCGGGCGGTGCTTATTATCCAAAATCATTATGTGCCGTGCCTTTTACCCCGGCAACTGGCCCGCGCCTGTTAGTCAAAAACACAGACGCCGCGTATAAATCTGCTATGGCGCGCGGGCTTGCATCCCTCGTAGACCAAAATCAATTATCGTCAAGTCATATCAATTTCTTGCCGGCTGAAGACACAGTTTTATTGGCAGAGGCTGGCTGGCTCATCCGGCGCGGCACCCAATTTCACTGGCATAATGATGGTTATGAAAATTTTGATGGCTTTTTAGACAATCTGTCATCGCGCAAGCGTAAAAACATCCGTAAAGAACGCGCCAGCGTTCGTGACGCGGGGGTAGAGATGCTGGCACTAACCGGTGCTGATATCAAACCACATCATATGGATCATTTTTACGAATTTTATCTGTCAACGATTGACCGCAAATGGGGCGGTGCCTATCTGACCCGCGCATTTTTTGAGATTGTCCAGAGCCACATGGCCGACCGCATTTTATTGGTGATGGCGGTCTATAACGGCACACTGATTGGCGGCGCATTGAATTTCATCGGGACAGACACGCTCTACGGACGTAATTGGGGCGCAACCACACATATACAAAATTTGCATTTTGAGGCCTGTTATTATCAGGCAATCGATTTTGCTATTCGGCATAAATTGCGCTGTGTAGAGGCTGGGGCTCAGGGCTTTCATAAGGTTCAACGCGGTTATTTACCTGTCACCACCTATTCAGCGCATTGGATTCCCCATGACGGGTTTCGCCAAGCCGTCGCCCGGTTTTTACGCGCCGAGTCTGAAGGCGTTGCTGATGAACAAAATCAAATCGCTCTGGCAAGCCCTTTTAAAAAAACCGGGCGGTGACATGTGGCAGGCTAGTCAGCTTGCGGTGCCGGCAAGGCTGATTGCCGTTTGCCCGGCAACGCCTTTGGTGGCGGGGCTTTCACCGACACCTGCAATTTGCCGTCAACAACATCCACAATGGCCAGACCGCCACCGGTCAACCCGCCAAATAAAAGCTCATCGGCAAGCGGTTTTTTGATATGTTCCTGTACCACGCGGGCAAGCGGCCGGGCGCCATATTTTTCATCATAGCCGCGCTCACCAAGCCAGTCTAATGCCGCCTCAGTCAGCTCTATTTCAACATTACGATCTGCCAATTGCGCATCAAGCTGCATGACAAATTTATCAACCACCAGACGGATCACATCCTGACCCAGCGGGGCAAACGGAATGATCGCATCAAGCCGGTTCCTAAATTCCGGCGTGAACAGTTTTTCAATGGCTTCAACATCCGCGCCCTCATTATGCGTGCGGTTGAAACCGATTGCCGATTTTGACAATTCCTGCGCACCGGCATTGCTTGTCATAATCAAAATGACGTTGCGGAAATCAACTGATTTACCGTTATTGTCGGTCAACTTGCCATGGTCCATGACCTGCAACAAAATATTGAACAGGTCAGGGTGGGCTTTTTCAATTTCATCCAACAGCAACACCGCATGCGGCGTCTGATCAACCGCATCAGTCAATAACCCACCTTGATCAAAACCAACATATCCGGGCGGGGCGCCAATCAAGCGTGACACTGTGTGTCGTTCCATATATTCGGACATGTCAAACCGCATGAGCTTGATGCCCAACGCTTCAGCCAGCTGTTTGGCCACTTCGGTTTTGCCCACGCCAGTGGGCCCGGAAAACAGATAATTGCCAACCGGCTTTTCGGCATCACGCAACCCAGCCCGTGATAATTTTATCGCCGATGCCAGTGCTGTGATGGCCTGATCCTGACCAAAAACCATCCGTTTTAGGTCATCTTCAAGCGATGCCAGAACCGCCTTGTCATCACGGCTGACATGCTTTGCAGGAATCCGCGCCATTGTCGCAATCGTGGCTTCAACTTCTTTTTGGCCAATGGTCTGCCGGCGCCGCGATGGCGGTAACAGATTCTGCGCCGCGGCGGCTTCGTCAATCACGTCAATCGCTTTGTCTGGCAGTTTTCTGTCATTGATATAGCGGGCCGATAAATCGACAGCTGTCTTTAACGCGGCACCGGTGAAACGCACCTTGTGATGTGCTTCATAACGGCTTTTCAGACCATTCAGGATTTTGATGGTATCAGCGACGGTTGGTTCAGCCACGTCGATTTTCTGAAACCGCCGCACCAGCGCCCGGTCCTTTTCAAAATGCCCCCGATATTCCTTGTAGGTGGTAGATCCGATACAGCGCAATGTACCTTCCTGCAAGGCTGGCTTTAACAAATTAGAGGCATCCATGGCGCCGCCCGAAGTGGCACCAGCACCAATAACAGTATGAATTTCGTCGATGAATAAAATGGCATTTTCATCATCTGCCACCGCTTTCATCACCGCCTTCAAGCGTTCTTCAAAATCACCACGATACCGGGTGCCAGCCAGAAGCTGGCCCATATCAAGCGCGTAAATCACAGCCGTTGCCAATACGTCCGGCACATCACCATCATAAATACGCAAGGCTAGCCCTTCGGCAATAGCGGTTTTACCAACGCCCGGGTCGCCAACATAAAGCGGGTTATTTTTGGTGCGCCGGCATAATACCTGAATGGTGCGGTCTAGCTCGCGGTCACGACCAATTAATGGGTCAATGCGGCCAGCGGCGGCCTTGGCAATCAGATTGACCGCATATTGGCTTAGCGGGTCTTTGCCATCTGCCTCGGTGCTATCACTCTCGATAGGGTCTTCGGTGCCGCGCGCCACGTTACTGCTACTACCATGGCTGATAAAAGACACCGCATCCAGCCTCGTCATATTGAGTGATTTGAGAAACCAAACCGCATGGCTTTCGCGTTCGGAAAAAATTGAAACCAAAACATTCGCTCCGGTCGCGACTTCACGTCCAGATGATTGTGTATGGATGATGGCCCGCTGGATCACCCGCTGAAAACTGGCTGTTGGCTGAACGTCAAGCTCTTCACTGTGACTGACAATAGAGGCCAGTTCCACCTCAATATATTCATGCAGTTTTTCAAGAAGCGCTGATATATCGACATTACAGGCGGTCAACACTTCACGGGCATCGGCATCATCAGTCAGCGCCACCAACAAATGTTCAAGCGTCGCAAATTCGTGTGACCGTGATGCCGCGTTCGACATTGCACGGCGCAATGTGTCTTCGAGTTCGCGTGACAGCATGATGCCTATTCCTTTTCTAACTGCAATTGTAACGGATGTTCGTTCTGTCTGGCGTATTGCATTGTCTTTTGCGCCTTGCTTTCGGCAACCTCAAAACTATAGATCCCGCAGACACCAACACCGCGCTGGTGCACATTCATCATAATCTTGGTCGCTTCGCTACTGGAGCGCCCGAAAAATTGTTGCAAAACATGGACCACAAATTCCATCGGCGTATAGTCGTCATTAAGCATGATCACTTTGTACATCGATGGTTTTTTGGTCTTGGTCCGACTGTCTAGAACCAGTTGCGACTGGCCGCCTCCATTTCGCCTATCATCATTTGTCATGTCATCATTTGCCATGTCGTCATCTTCACAAAAATTGATATGTCAACATCACCCACGCTGATGCCACATGCTTACGTCAACCACATGCGGCATCGTTGCTCTAATGATATTGGCATTAATTCTGTTTCGAAAAGAGCCAAAAGTAAAAAAACCCGCCTTTCTTGGTAAAAATACGGCAAAAATCTGTTTATCTAAAAATTCTTTTTTAGTTCCTTGAGTTGAAAGCTAAATCAGGTATGATTCTTGCTGTTTGTGGGTATGTAAGTGACAACCTGATGCGGAGCAGGCCGAAATGCCAGCAAGTCACCCGATCACCGGGGCACCATCGAAAATCATATCTGTTACAGCCCGCAACATGATCTGGCTTTTCATGGTGGCATTTATTGCCCTAGCTGGGGTCAGCGTGCCGGCCCATGCGGCGAAATACGCCGCGATCGTCATTGAAGAAGATTCTGGCCGGGTCTTATTTGCGCGCAATGCTGACAAACTGCGCTATCCGGCCTCACTCACCAAAATCATGACATTATATTTGCTGTTTGAGGATATCTCAGCTGGCCGCCTGACATTGAAAAGCCGTATTCCGGTGTCAAAGGTAGCCGCCGGGCGGTCCCCATCAAAATTATATTTAAAACCCGGCCAAAGCATCAGCGCTGAACAAGCGATCTATGCGTTGGTGACGAAATCAGCCAATGATGTAGCAACGGCTGTTGCCGAAAAATTGGCTGGGACCGAGCGTGCCTTTGCCAAACGCATGACTCGCAAAGCCCGCGCCCTTGGCATGAGCCGTACCACTTTTCGCAATGCCTCTGGCCTGCCGCACAGCAAACAACGTAGCACCGCCCGCGATATGGCCCGCCTTGCGATTGCCATGCGGCGTGATTTTCCACAATATTTCAAATATTTCAGCACCAAGAGCTTTAATTGGAAAGGGCGTAAATTTGGCAATCACAACAAATTATTGAGCAAATTTGACGGCACTGATGGCATCAAAACAGGCTATATCAACGCCTCTGGCTTTAATCTTGTTGCCACCGTTACGCGCAACAATGTCAGGCTGATTGGCGTGGTGTTTGGTGGCAAAACATCGCGCAGCCGGGATGCCCATATGATGGATATCCTGGAACGCCAATTCAAACGCATCAAACCAGCACAAGCACGCCAGCAATTGGCCGCACTGCCGACAAAATTACCCACATCGGCGCCAACACGCGCTAGTGACGTACCGGAAACCATACCGCAACCAAAGCAGATTACGGTCAAACGGCTGGCCGATACGATGGTGGCTGATGATACAGCTGAATTTCTGGATACAGTGACAACCACCGCTAGCCTGACAATGCCGCCAGATGACCAAACGCTCTGGAGCGTGCAGATCGGTAATTTTGCCCAACGTGTCAACGCGCATAAAGCGGCCATCCGCGCCCGCCGCATGGCAGACACGGTTTTGGGCATGACGCCAGCCCATCTGACCCTAGTCACCCGCGGCGAAATGCCATTATGGCGGGTCCGGTTTAATGATTTAGATGAGGGGCAGGCACGGTCAGCTTGTGCTGCATTATTTGCCGGGGGCAGCCCTTGCATTGCCCTGCGCACCCCTACCAGCAAAGGCTAGGCGCGCGCTGCTGTCAGCTTTGCGCATTCCACATATCGTCAAGATGCGGCAAACGCGTCATATCGCAGGGCCCCCATGCCGGGTGGCTTGCCGCAAACAACTGTCCGATTAGTTGAAAATCATCTGATTCATCGAACGCGCCCGGGGCGATGCCGATAAAATCCCTCGCATGCATGCGGTAAAATAGAGAAGAGCCACAATCACGGCAAAAACCGTGCATGTGGATGCCCGTTTGATCACATTATCATCTAAAATCGCGGCTTTTCATGCGTACAGGCCCGGCAGACCCGGCAGATCCGGCTCGGTTTGCGGCATCATCAAGGTGGCGTAAAAACCCGTTCAGATTAAACAGCGACTCAGCAATGAAATGGGTAACCGATTGTGCTTTTTGCACACGCCCGACAAGGCCGATAATTTGCGACCGCAATAACGCCTCGCGATAGGTCACCGTCAGTTTTGGCCAGATAATCACATTCGCCTGCCCCTGCCCGTCTTCGATTGTCAAAAACACCGTGCCACTGGCGGTGCCGGGGCGTTGCCGCATGGTGACAAGCCCGGCAAGACGCAACCGCTGGCCATCACGATGGTCATGTATCTTATGGCATAATTGCCAGCCAGCGGCGGCCAGTGGCGATGCCAGCACATCCAGCGGATGGGCTTTAAGCGACAACCCCAAACGGCGATAATCTTCGGCCACTTCATGCCCTGGGCTGGCCGTTGGCAAGGTCACCGGCGGTTCCCGGCCAATATTTGTGGCGGCCGCGCCGGGGTCATTTATGGGCGGGGTGGCGGCAAATAACGGCAATTCATGATGCCGCTGGCGGCCCAGCCGGCGCGCCTGCCACAACGCCTGACGACGCGTCAGCCCAAGGCTGGCACAGCCATCTGCCGCGGCAATCGCTTGGATCGCCCGCGCCGACACATCAGCCCGTTGCATCACCTCATCGATTGTGGCAAATGGCGGCTGGCGGCTGGCGGCGATGCGTTCCCCCTCGCCGCGGGCCAGCCCTTTGACCAGACGCAACCCTAGCCGCAAGGCATGGCGGCATGCTGGACCAGTCATAGGGGCATCGGCAACAGCCACCAGCCGGCTATCCCAGTCAGACTGGTTGATATCGACCGGCAATATGGTCACGCCGCTGCGTTTAGCTTCGGCAATCAGCTGGGCCGGGGCATAAAACCCCAACGGCTGGGCATTTAATAAGGCACAGATAAATACATCCGGATAATGGCATTTAATCCAGGCCGACACATATACCAGCAAGGCAAAACTGGCGGCATGCGATTCAGGAAACCCATAAGTGCCAAACCCCTCAATCTGGCGAAAACAACGTTCGGCAAAATCAGCATCATAGCCACGCTTTATCATGCCGGTGACCATTTTGTCGTGAAAGCGGCTGATTTCACCATGTTTTTTAAATGTGGCCATGGCGCGGCGCAACTGATCGGCCTCACTGCCGGTAAAACCAGCGGCAACAATGGCAATCTGCATGGCTTGTTCCTGAAACAACGGCACACCAAGCGTGCGTTGCAACACCGTGCGCAATTCTGCAGATGGGTAGGTCACACGTTCTAGCCCAGCACGGCGGCGCAGATAGGGATGCACCATATCGCCTTGGATCGGCCCCGGCCGGACAATCGCCACCTGCACCACAAGATCGTGAAAACAACGCGGTTGCAGGCGTGGCAACATCGCCATCTGGGCGCGCGATTCCACCTGAAACACACCCACCGAATGGCCGCGGCACAGCATATCATAGGTGGCTGATTCTTCTGGCGGCACCGAAGCTAGCGTCACATGCCGGTTATAATGAAGCTGTAATAAATCAAACGCCCGGCGGATACAGCTCAGCATACCAAGGGCAAGAATATCCACCTTGAGCAATCCCAAAGCGTCAAGATCATCCTTGTCCCATTCAATAACGGTGCGCCCCGGCATCGCCGCCGGGCTGATCGGGCATAGATGATCCAGCCGCCCACGGGTGATCACAAAGCCGCCAACATGTTGCGATAAATGGCGCGGAAACCGGTATAATTCATCAACAAGACGCACCACAAGACGCAACCGCCGATCATCTGCATCAAGCCCAGCCGCCGCCAGTGCCAATGTATCAAAACCGGTTTTTTCACGGCCCCAGACCTCGCCCGCTAGCGCTGATTGTACATCACGGCTAAGGCCGAACACCTTGGCCACTTCACGCAACGCGCTTTTATGACGGTAGGTGATCACCGTTGCCGCCAAGCCCGCACGCTGGCGGCCATATTTTGTGTAGATATATTGAATCACCTCTTCGCGGCGTTCATGTTCAAAATCAACATCAATATCCGGCGGTTCACCACGCGATTCGCTGATAAACCGTTCAAATAGGGGTTGCGTGCGCGAGGGATCAACCGCGGTGATCCCCAAACAATAACACACCGCCGAATTGGCCGCCGAACCACGCCCTTGACATAAAATACCGCGCCCACGGGCAAACCGCACAATATCAAAAACCGTCAGGAAATACGGCGCAAACCGGAGCTTTTCAATCAGTGCCAATTCATGCCGGAGATAGGTTTTGACATGATCATCAATACCGTCAGGAAAGCGGTTTTTTGCCCCCTGCCATGTGTGATAGGTCAATTCCTGCATGGCGGTGCGGCCAGCAGTGGTCAATTCATCCGGGTATTCATATGACAAATCATCCAGCGAAAATTGGCATAAGTCAGCAATCACCGCCGCCTGTTCAAGCGCTTGGGGATAGTGCCGCCAGCGCCGCGCCATTTCATCAGGCGACAGAATATGACGTTCGGCATTGCGCGACAGCAAATAGCCAGCCTGATCAATTGTCTGTTTTTCACGAATACAGCACAAAACATCTGCTAGCGGCCGCCGGTCTGGACGATGATACAAAGCGTTGCTGAGCGCCACCAGCGGCACATCAAGTGCCGCCGATTCAGCCGCCAGCAGTGACAGCCGCGCCTCATCAGCCCCATCACGATACAAACAGGCCCCAGCCCATAGCCGCCCCGCAACACTATATTTAATTTGTTGCAGCTTTTGATGATAATCCGCATCCGGATGACAAGGCGGGACCACCACAAAGGCCGTAGAGGCCGGCAAGCGTGACAAATCAGCAAGATAGAGACGCGGGGCGGCTTTTGCGCCGCGCAAATTGGCCTCGCTCAACAATAGTGACAGATATTCATAGGCAGGCCGGTCAAACGGATGCACCAAAATATCCGGCCCATCGACAGGCCGCACCCGCACCCCCACAATCAACCGAATGGCCGCGTCACGCGCCGCTATATGCGCACGCACAATGCCAGCATATGAATTAATATCAGCCAGACCAATGGCCTGCCAGCCTAGCGCCGCCGCGGTTTCCACCATTTCTGCTGGATGGGCCGCACCAGTTAAAAAGCTGAAATTACTATAACAGCCAAGTGCCGCATGCTGGATTGCGGGCATCGTCATCAGGCAAAAAACCCATGCAGAAACCACGCCGCCATTTCGCCGCGTTCCGGCAGGCCATCACGATATAGCCAGAAACACGCCCCCTGTTGATCCTGCACCCGGAAATAGTCTCGGCTTTTGGTGCCAGCAGGGGCCGTCCACCATGATGGGGCAATGCGTTCCGGGCCAGTGGCCTTGATGATTTTATGCGTGCGGCGTTGCCATATAAATTGCGCTGGCGGATGATCTGGCAATAGCGCCACCACATCAATCGGATGCGGATGAGCCAGCAACCGAATGGGGCGCGGCGGTGCCGTGGCTAATGGTGCCGTTAGGGGCGGGGGGGATGCAAGCCAGCCTGCCCCGGTAACAGATGCCGGCGATAGCGCCACTTCAGGCAAGCTGGTCTGTTGGGCCAATTCTGGTTGCCAGTTGGCCTGTGGTTGTAGGCGCACCACCGATCCATAGCCAAGGCGTGCCACCAAACGGTCAATTAAACTGGCATAATTTTCATCAATGGCCATAGCGTCAGACGGTGCCATATGATGCAAGGGTTGATCGATCGGTGCCAGAGGACTGCAATCATGCGCCTGCATCCAGCCTGTCTCGATACCAAATTCCGGATTGATACGGTCGCTAAGCCCGGCCAATAAACGATGAAATAATGCCGCTTGGCGACTGGGGCGTGACAGATGGATATCATGCCGCCGCCGCCCCCCATCAACAAGCTGCCACCCCAGTTCAAGCCGCCGTGCCGCCATGCCGGTATGGTATAATAGCCGCGCCATTTCATCCGCAAGATAGCTGATCAATGCCCCCACATCACTTGCGGCGGCAATGGGTTCGGCGAAATTCCGGCTTACAATCATGGGTTGTGTTGGGGCAAGCGGGGAAAAACTTTCCTGAATATCACCACATGCCTGATCAAGACGGCGCAACAGCCCCTCACCAAACCGGGTTGTCAGCGGGGCCCGCGGCATCATCATAATATCATCAATAATATGCAGGCCGGCACGGTGCAAGGCGGTCACTATATCCTGATCAATACGTAGCGCTGCCAATGGTAACGGTGCCAATATCTGTTGTATTTGCGCGCGCACGACAGCCGGTCGGACAGACCCACCGGGCGTTATATCAAGCTGGCAGGCACTATGCGTGCCGGGGCGGGCATAATGCGCCAAGGCCCATGCCGCCCCACATGTTGGCGCCGCGGCAAACCGCACCCGCAATCCAGACCGGCGCAAACGCCGCACACAATCCACCATAAGGCCACGCACATCACCAAATAAATGTTCGGCACCAGCCACATCAATCCAGATGCCATTGGCCCGTTCATCAACGCCGGTTAAGGGTGAATAACGCCGTGCCCATAAGGCCAAATGATGTAAATCTGCACGGTCCCGTGCGGCATCATAACTGTGGCTATGTAATGTGGGGCATAGCGCCCGGGCATCGGCAAGCCGCATACCGGCACCCAGCCCCTGCCGCCTTGCCGCGGCACAGCAAGCCATCACCTGATCAGCCCCATTTACCGACTGCACAAATACCATAGGCTGGCCAGATGCGCCCCCCTGTCGATATATGCGCGCCGCCGCTAAATAGGGAAAATAGATATAGATGATATGTCGATATGTAACAGCCATCATGTACCCCGCAACAGATGCTTATACCGCTTGCGACATTGGCTGATGTGTTGCCGGGTGCTGGCAGGTGGCTGGTAATGGCGGGTCCTCGCGGTCAAACAGCATCTGTTCAGCCGCCTGACCCGGCGTCATCGCCGCCAGTTCAATAAACCGCCCAGACCATGCATCCCAGCCTATATGCCCCTGAAACGGATAGCCGCCACGGGCGCGTTTTACTGTGACCTGCCATCGCGGGTCCCATGATTGGCTTGCAGATTTAAAAGATGTGTATGATCTGTTGTGCGTGACATGGCTGGGGGCTATATGCCATACAGTTTCACAGCCATTTGCCGCCAGTGGTGCGCCAAGCAAAAACACCGTAACCCGGCTTGATTCAGCCGCTAATTGTACGCGCCGCATCAATCGCATCCAATAATCTGATGATTTTTGCATGCCATCATATTCAGCGACCACCGCCGCCAGCCCATCAGTGCGCGCAATATCATCAAGCGCCGCCATACGGCGTGCCGGATGCGGCGTATCCACAATCAGCAAACGTGCCGGGTCCAACCCCAAAGCCGCCAGCCCATGACCATATAACATGCCAGCCCCACCACGATTGCTGGCCGGGCACCATATAATCGGGCCAACTGGTTTGCCCGTTGCCGACAGATGCGCCACAAGCCGCATAAGAAGTGCGGTGGCAAAACCGCTTACCGCCCCATGCGCCTGCATCAGACCGCCTAACATATGAACCCGGCCAAGGGCCAGCCCCCCCGACAAAGCCGAATCCAGAGACTCAACAGCCAATGGCATAAACTGGCGCGAAATACCCCCATCAATCCCGGCAATCTGGGTTTTAAGATTTTCTAAATACCTGTTTTTAATCTGATGATTAGCACTTTTTTTATAAAAATTTTTAGGGCTAAACACCGGCTGTTTATTAGCCATCACAGCACGTCTCCAGCAACATTATCATGATTTTTGTTCATGTTTTGTTCTAGTAAAAAACCGCCTATAGGTCAAGCGGTGCCAAGGCGCAAACAGCTTTATTGGGCTGTGGCTTGACCAGCGTGTTATGCGGTGAAATTAGCCGGCGGTTATTTTGGCAATTCGCTTTCGACAAGATGCGCCCAATAGCTGGCGCCGGTGGCTAACACCTCGTCATTAAAATCGTAATTGGCATTATGCAACATCGCCCCTTCTTTGGCTGGGCCAGCCCCCAGCCAGATATAAGCCCCCGGTTTTTCCTGTAACATAAAGGCAAAATCTTCGGCGCCCATCGATGGTTCGGGGTTCGCAATAATATTGTCTGGCCCAACGATCCGGCCGGCAATGGCGGTGGCACGTGCGGCTGATTCGGCGTGATTGATGGTCGGGGGATAGCCGGGCTCCCATTCAAAATCAATCTTACAGCCATAGGCTTTGGCGGTGCTTTCTGCCACATCTTGAATGGCGGTTTGCAGAAGACTGCGAATTTCTGGCGAGAATGCACGCGCTGTACCGCCAAGCCGCACCGTATCGGGAATCACATTAAAGGCACTACCAGAGTCAAAAATAGTGACCGATACAACCGCGGGTTGCATGGGCGGCACACGGCGCGAAACGATTGTTTGCAAAGACTGGACAAGTGCGGCCCCACAGGGAATCGGGTCAACCCCCATATCTGGCATCGCCGCATGGCCGCCAATACCGGTTAAATGAATTTCAAACATATCCGCCGCGGCCATACAGGCCCCATCATGCACACCGACTTTTCCAACATCCATGCCCGGCCAATTATGCATACCCCATATAGAGCGCATCTGGAATTTATCAAAAAGCCCGTCTTTGATCATGGCTTCGCCGCCGCACCCCCCTTCTTCGGCAGGCTGAAACACAAAATAAACCGTTCCATCAAAATTGCGTGTTTCAGCAAGATATTGCGCCGCCCCCAACAACATCGTGCAATGGCCATCATGCCCACATGCGTGCATCCGTCCGGGGGTTTCAGATTTATGCGCAAATGTGTTCATTTCCTGCATCGGCAGGGCATCCATATCCGCCCGCAAGCCAATCGCGGCATCCGAATGACCATTGCCGCGCAATACCCCAACGACACCTGTCTTGCCCATGCCGCGATGCACCTCTATGCCGAATGATGTTAATTTTTCAGCAATAAAATTTGACGTCCATACCTCTTCATACGAGGTTTCTGGATGCTGATGCATCAGATGACGCCAGCCGCGCATCTCATCCTGTCGATCAGCAATCGAATTTATTACAGCCATGATTTTATCTCCGCACCGGATCACCATTGTGACGGTTCTATCTGATACCGCTGATGATTTGACCGTGTTTTTTTACCATTTTTACTGTGCCGCACTTCATCTCTGCCGGTCAAGCCGCCGCGCCCGGCAAAACAGATCACAGCCAACCCAAACCATCTGTTTCAGACCAATAAAAATTGGCTGAACAGCGAGCAGAAAACAACCTGCAATAAAATCTGAAAATCACCCACAGGATATCGACAAAATAACAGAAACCGACTAATACAACGCCATGTCGATTGAGACAAATGTAAGGTCGGTGCGAAGATAGGG
>CAJWSS010000005.1:0-24717 GCA_913045915.1 uncultured Alphaproteobacteria bacterium
TGCCGTTTTATTCAGGCGAACCATGGTTTTTACCGCTTGCGATGCGGTTTTATGCAGTGCAAGACAAACTAGCAAATCTGCGAACATAGCAGGGTCTGCCCAGGTCAAGCGGCCCCCTATGTGACGCTAATCAGGTTTATTTGCCCTATCGAAATTCCGGGTAAAACCCGGCATAGTGATAGGGGGTTGTCAGGGGCTTTGAGGGGATCTGCCATTATGAAATATATCAATAAAGCGCATATGCCAGATGACGCCGATGCACGGCGCGCTGTCCCGCCAGTCATCTGTTACCCGACTGACAGTCTGCCAACCGCTGGCACCAGCATTTTGGCCGCCGCACGGCAAGCGCTGAAAAAAATTGACGAAGTGCTTGTCCCGCCGCGTGAGGCCCGTTGTTTTGAGGTGCCGGCAGGTCATTTCTTTCGGATTGTGAGTGTTGAAGGGTCACAGGTTGGGGATTTAAATTTATGGCAGGCAGACAATCTTGACGAGCGGTTTTATGCCGGCAAGACGCGGGCCTTGCATGGCACCCATCTGTCAACCGGCGACCGGCTCTGGTCAAGTTTTCCATTTATGCGGCCCTTGGCACGCATTACCTATGACACACTTGACTGGTATGGCTGGGACGCTGACGGCGGATCTGTTCATGATGTGATTGGCACGCGTTGTGATCCCTATACAGCCAAATTACTGGCTGATGTTGACTATCATCATTGCTGTCATTCTAACTTGATCCGGGCGCTGGCAGACCATCGCCAGCTAGATTTTGCTGCGGCGGAACCGTTGGTTCATGATGTCCTGAACGTGTTTATGTGCACTGGTTTTACCCGGGATACGCATCAATATTTTATGAAAGCTAGCCCGGTACGCCCCGGTGATTTTATCGAATTTTTTGCTGAGACCGATCTTTTGGGCGGGCTATCAGCCTGTCCGGGGGGTGATTGTTCTGCAGAACATTCATCGGATGTGGCACGGTGCTATCCGCTGTTGGTTGAATTATTTAAATCAAATGACCAAGCGCTTGCTGACTATCAGCTCTTGGCCCCAAGCGGCTATGGACGACAGCATCAGGATGTATAAAAGCCTGTAGCTGGTTTACAACCAGTCAGGATCCATCGCTAGGACCGCATCATCGCCGGTCATGATCACGTCTGCCAGTGCCTGTACTTGTGGTAAATGATGCGTCATGAAGACCCGCGCGATGGCCAGCTTTGCCTGCATAAAAGAGGGGTCGCAAGATGCATCGGATTGAAGCTGTGCCGCCTTGTAGCTGGCGCGTGCCATCATCCAGCCGCCGCATAAACGTCCCAGTAGCATCAAATAATTGACCCCGTTAACGGCAGGCCGGCGCGGTTCATTAGCGGCCGCTAAAATATGGGCGGTGGCATCGCGCGCGGCCTGCACGGCGTGGGCCACATGACCAGCATTTGCGGCAACGGTTTCATCTGTATGGGCGGCAAGCTGTTGCATTTCGGCGTCGATCTCGTCGAATAATTCCCCCACCGACGCGCCGCCATCGCGCAGGGTTTTGCGGAATACCAGATCATTGGCCTGGATCGCTGTGGTGCCCTCATAAATGGGCAGAATGCGTGCATCGCGGAAATGTTGCGCCGCGCCGGTTTCTTCGATAAATCCCATGCCACCATGAATTTGCACCGCTTGTGAGGTGACATCAAGTGCGCGCTCGGTCATCCAACCTTTGATAATTGGAATGAGCAAATTCGCACGGGTGGTGCGCGGGTCGTCTGCATCACAGCCATGTGCCAAATCCATGCCGGCGGCACCCAGAATCATTAAGGCCCGCATAGCCTCTATTTCTGCTTTCATTATGGTTAGGCTGCGGAGCACATCTGGGTGATGCACAATTGGTGCGCCAGAGTCCTTCTCCAATGGGGTTCCTTGAACCCGGTCAAATGAATAGGCTCGGGCCTTCTGATAGGCGCGGTCAGAGATGCTGAGCCCCTGTAAGCCGACAGCAAGTCGGGCATGGTTCATCATACCAAACATAATATCTAGCCCTTGGTTCTCAGCGCCAACAAGGTATCCAACAGCACCACCATTTTCGCCATATTGCATTACCGCGGTCGGTGACGCTTTGATGCCCAGCTTCTTTTCTATAGATAAACAACGCACATCATTGGCGGGGCCTAGACTGCCATCTTTGTTCGGAATAAATTTGGGGACGATGAACACTGAAATACCTTTGATACCGGCCGGAGCATCTTCGGTGCGTGCCAGGACCAGATGCACAATGTTTTCGGCCATGTCATGCTCGCCATAAGTGATATAAATTTTTTGACCAGAGATCAGGTAATGATCACCATTCCTGACAGCCTTAGTTTTAATGCCGGCTAAATCGGTGCCTGCTTGCGGCTCAGTTAGGTTCATAGTGCCAGTCCAGCGGCCCTCAACCATGGGGGGAATGAACAGCTTTTGGTGTTCAGGCGACGCAGATTTTTGCAGGGCGTATATCTGCCCCTGTGTCAAAAGATGGCAAAGCGCAAAGGCCATATTGGCAGCCTGCCAGAATTCATTCACCGCCGTGGTCACAACCATTGGTAGATTTTGTCCACCAAATTCTTCGCGTGCTTCCATAGAGGTCCAGCCGCCCTCGGCCAATGCGGCGTAGGCATTGGCAAATCCATTTGGAGTGGTAACACTGGAGTCATCATGGCGTGTGGCCCCGGCCTGATCACCACTGTGATTAAGTGGTGCGATCACATCAGCGGCCAGCTTGCCAGCCTCGCTCAACACCGCCTCAACAAGGTCAATGCTGATGTCATTATGGCCAGTGTTTGCCATCAATTGATCAAGGCCTATCACATGATCAATAACAAATTTATAATCGTCAATTGGGGCTTCATACATAACTGGCGTCTCTATGATATGATGAATAAAAAATCGGTCTACTGACTATGCGCTTGTCTGACCACTATAGTTTTGTATCAATGATGATACTGATTCCCTGACCACCGCCAATACACATTGTTGCCATGCCATAGCGTTCACCGCGGCGGCGTAATTCATAGACCAGTTTGGTCATGATAATTGCGCCGGTGGCACCAACCGGATGGCCAAGTGCAATCGCCCCACCATTTGGGTTGACGATCGATGCATCAAGCCCAAGCTGCTTGGATACCGCGCAGGCTTGTGCTGCAAAAGCCTCATTGCTCTCTACAACAGCCAGATCGTTAACTGTCAGTCCGGCCCGTTCAAGGGCCATTTGGCTGGCTGGTACCGGTCCCATCCCCATGACCCGGGCAGGCACCCCGCCAAAGCCATAGGACACAATCCGTGCTAATGGTGTCGCATTATGTGAGGCAATTTTGTCGGCGTCGGCTAGAATGAGTGACGCGGTGCCATCATTGATGCCAGATGAATTGCCAGCAGTGACAAGGCCATCTTTGGCAAAAGCTGGGCGTAAAGTCGAGAGCGACTCAACCGTGGTCTCACCGCGGATAAATTCGTCACTTTCAAAATGCACATCTTTGCGGCCTTGCTTAACGGTCAGCGGCACGATTTGATCTTTAAAATATCCGGCAGATTGCGCGGTGCTGGCACGGGCTTGCGACTCTGCGGCAAATTCATCCATGCTGGCACGGCTGATATCATAATCTTGGGCAACATTTTCTGCGGTAATGCCCATGTGGCCAATGCCAAAGGGATCATGCAATGCTCCCACCATCATATCGATCACGCCGCTATCACCCATGCGCGCACCCCAGCGTTGGGCTGGCAGTATATAGGGGCCACGGCTCATCACTTCAACGCCGCCTGCTAATACTGCTTTGGCGTCACTAAGCTGGATCAATTGAACGGCACTGACAATGGCTTGCAACCCGCTTCCGCATAGTCGGTTGACCTGAAAAGCTGGCGCGGAATCAGCCAGACCTGCGGCAATGGAAATGCATCGCGGGGAATACATATCACGCGGCTCAGTATGTATAACATGACCATAGACCGCATGGTCAATTGCTGCGGCAGGCAGGCCAGATTGTTCTATCGCGGCTTGTGCTACGGGAATGGCCAGGTCAACAGGAGTTGTGTCTTTTAAGCTGCCCCCGTAGCTCCCAATGGCTGAGCGTTTTGCCGCTATAATGAAAATATCAGTCATGTCTGAATTCCTCTCAGAGCCATTTTATCAGAATAACTGTTCAGGTCGTCCAGTTGATTGGGCCACCACGAAAGCCAGGAAAACCAGTTCCAAATATCATGCCTGCATCTGCATCATCAGAACTATCAACAACACCCTCTCGAACAGCTTTTATGCATTCGTCAACCATCGGCGCAAGCATGCGTCTGGCAATATCATCAGAGAGTTTTGGTTCTAGGGGTTGCCGTGAGCGAACTGCTCGATTCTCTAACCAGTCGTAGAAGCCGCTTCCAGTTTTTCGTCCCAATTTTTTGTCATCGCATTTGCTCTTTAACAGCTTTTCTACTCTCGGTTCAATTCCAAGAACTTTGCCTACATCTAAACAAACGTCTAAGCCGACCTGATCACTCAACTCTATGGGCCCCATTGGCATACCAAAGTCAACCATTGCTTGGTCAATTTTTTCAGGATTTTCACCTGATACAACTGCTTCGATAGCTCCAAACATATAAGGTAACAAGGCGCGGTTAACTAAGAACCCTGGAGATGATTTACACCGAATTGGCATTTTGCCAATCTGCCCTGCAAATTGCATCCCTCGTGCGACTAGATCCTGATTTGAGTGGAGTGACCAAATCACCTCAACAAGGGGTAATACTGGCACTGGGTTAAAAAAATGAAGCCCAATAAGGCGGCTTGGATCGTCAAGGGCTGTGGCAATATCTTCTATTGGTATTGCAGAGGTGTTGGTCGCGAGAATTGCATCTGGTTTGATAACTTTTTCCAGATCAGCGAACACCGTTTGCTTTACGGATAGTTTTTCGGCAACAGCCTCAATCACCAAATCAGCGTTTGCGGCACCATCACCCTGAGGATCAGCTTTAAGTCTATGTATTGCTTCAGAAATTTTTTCAGTGTCTTTTAGCCGACGAGCAAAAAGCTCCCCACTCCTGTTTATCGCGCCTTCAATAGCGCTAACGTTAACATCTGTAAGAGTAACATTTAGTCCAGACATTGCGGCGACAGCGGCGATGTCACCGCCCATAGTGCCTGCGCCGACAACATGTAGTTTCTTTATTTTGCTATCGCCACGCGCAGTTTTACGAACTTTGTCGGTCAAATAGTATACACGCCGCAGGTTTTTAGAGGCAGAGCCAACCATCAGATCAGGAAAAATATCCATTTCACCCGCACTCATCGCCACGGCGCTATGGCCATGTTTCCTGACATGTTCAATTATGGCGAATGGTGCTGGCGTGTGTTCAACACGGATCCGCTTTAAAAATTTTTCGCGGCAAACTTCAAGCGCACCTTGGTCAGCTTTTGTGTCCCGCTGACCTCGTTCAGGTTTTTTCTGATTTTGTGCTTTTAACCATGATTTTATGGCAGGCTCTAGATCATCTGCGCCGTCAACGACTTGATCAATTAGTCCAATATTTTTTGCTGCTTCAGCAATCAAAGGTTTGCCGGAAATCATCATTTCTGTAACGGAAGCTGTCCCTATCCTTCCATATGCTCTTCCACTTCCCCCATAACCTGGCAAGATTCCCAAATTTACCTCGGGAAAACCCAATTTCGTTTTTTTGCTGGAGGTGGTGGTGATGAAGTCAAAAGCCAATGCGATTTCTAACCCGCCACCAACTGCAATACCATCTATCCCGACTGCAGTCGGGACATGCAAATTCTCAATCCGATTGAATAAACCATGTACAAATTCCATGTGACTGCGGACATCTTGTTTGGTCTTGTAAAGCTCAAACTCAGCGATGTCCGCGCCATAAATAAAACCGCCTGGCTTTCCGGAGGTTAAGCTAAATCCAGTTATTTCAGTGTTTTTTTCAAGCCAATCCAAAATGTGTGCAAGATCGCTCATTACTTCTTGTGTGAGCACATTTACGGATTTGCCGTTAACGTCAATCTCAGCCCAACATATGTTTTCGCGATCGGTTGAAATATTAAAGTGTTTTAATTTATCCATTTTTTCAACTTGTCGAAGTGGTGAATACAAAAGAAACAGTGTGAATTTGACTTCTATTGAATTTTAAACTCACCATGTTTGCAGACATCTAATTTGTGATGGGTCGATAATGGTTAAGGGTATCAACCACAACTTAAATGGTAAACAAAAACGTCTCCAAACACTAATTGGATCAATTCGCTCCAAATTAGCGGAATTAGGCGACGTATCACGAGAGAGAAGGTTGCTCATTCAAAAAATTGATAATGTAAACATCGAACAAACTACATTATCTCAAAGTTCAAACATCCAGAGTGAACATGAAGAAATGTTGCGGACAGCAATAGAAGAAGCGACAGACCCCTCTATCTTAGGCATTGTAAGAGACATAAAAGCATGCCTCAGTGATGTAAATTGGAAGCAGGATAAGTCTGAATTTTACCCAACGGGCTCGGAAGTTGGCAAACGGTACACAGAATCTAATTTGCACGCTCAGCTAATTGGGCCTGATGGGAGTGTTGCTAAGTCAGAAGATTTTATGCTCGGTGTGTTCATACTTGGGCCTTGGACCCTCTACAAGGATCACAGTCATATCGCGCCTGAATTCTACCTTAATCTCTCAAATAAATCTGACTGGCGGTTTAATTTTGGACCATGGCAGAGGTACGGTGCAGGTTCATTGATCTGGAACCCGAGCAAACAGATTCATGCGACAAAGGTCTCTGACAAACCTTTTTTATCAATTTTTGCTTGGCTTGGACATGTAAATTGCTTTTGTAAGGTTCATCAGTCACAAGATCATAGTCAAATTGAGCAACAGCTTTTGCAGTCATTTGAAATGACCCAGCATTAAAAACGTTGATTTTTCACTAAATACATTTGGTTTCAATGTGTGTTTTTTTGATGGGAGCATCACAACGCTGGTCTAGAGTCCATATCACTGCTCGACGCACAAAGTGTCTGTCGGATGGAAAAGCAGGAAAATTTTAAGGGTTGGGCGCGGATCATACAGTCGGCGGTAGCGTGCAAACTTGATCATAGCTGTAGCGTTGTGGCAATTTTCCATCATATTCAAAAATATTTAGCATCGCGTCGTAGCCGTCTTGTGTGATATCGATGTGACGTGTCCAGCAGCCCATAGCCTGATATGTGGCTATGCAGTCGGTCAAAACCTCGAGATCAATATTTGGAAAAAGAGGCTTTTCGGCCTTGGCGATCTCAGAGGCACTGGCGTCATTCATGTAGTTTCGGGTTTTGATGTAAGCGCGGGTAAACGCTTTGGCGGTATCTGTAGCAAGCCAAGCAGGTGTAGCGGCGAGACTTGAGAACCCGCAAGAACCTATTGTAGGCCCAAGCTCTGCCACGACATGGCCAACTCCATCTGCTGCAAGCTGTTGCGGCGCTGGACCTTGTTGGTGAATATATTGTCCTACTCCTTCACGAAAAGCGGCATCCATTTCGTTGCCATTGCCTGCATCAATAATTTTGATTTTATTGATATCAATCTCCGCCTTGTGGCACGCATATTTAAACATTGTCATTGGCTGGCCGCCGTGATGAACGAGCACTTCAGAGCCTTGTAGATTGCTCCATTGGAAATTTGGCTCAGCATTGCGACCGGTAATGAAAAATCCATCCATTTCGTTGATCTGAGCGAAGTGCAAACATTTAGGCGTTTCTCCTTTATTCAGTGTGTTGAACCCTTGGCTGAGGGTCGATTGGACAACATCAGCGCTACCATCATCAAGGGCGGTGATAGCGGTCACACCGGGCTTAGCGACAGACCATTCATAATCAAGCCCCTCTTCTTTTAAAAAGCCGCCGGTCATAGTTGAAATTAATGGCGAATAAAAGGCAGAAAACAAGGTGAATTGGATGTTGATCTTACTCATGACGGCCCCGATTATTTTGTGACTAACAGTCTTGCAAACGACTTTTGAATGTGAATATCGTATCCTCAAATTAGACTGAGTTTTACAAAAATTCCAAGCTGAAAATTATTGAAACGCTTGTTGCCATTGATAAGATATTTCACGGCAACGTGAGCTACGCCATCTCCCGAAATCACACCAATGCGGGATATTTCGTAGACTGGCACCTTGTCGATGTGAGTTTTGTTTCGCCAAGTAGCAGTGAGAAGATAGTCCATGCCAATTGTATTTGAGCCACCAGAAACTCCGCCAAAAATAGTTGTGGTGGGGGCAGGTGCCATGGGTTCAATCTATGCAGGTTTTTTTGCTGAGGCCGGATACCGCGTGTCTGTGGTTGATGTTTGGGCCGAGCATATTTCTGCAATCACTAAAGCTGGCCTGAGGTTGGAGGGTGCCAGTGGTGACCGAGTTGTTACGAATATTCAGGCGTTTGGGACTGTAGAGGAAGCTGGTCCCAGTGATCTTTTTGTGATCGCCACCAAAGCTAATGGGGTTGGTCAAGCCGCAGCAAGCATTGCCAAAGTAATGACACCGAAGTCTTTGGTGCTGACCATTCAAAATGGGCTTGGTGCTGGCGATCGGATTGCCCAGCATATGATAACCGATAACGTACTTCTTGGGGTTGCTGAGGGCTTTGGTGCATCCATTAAAGCGCCTGGACACATTCATCACAATGCTATGAGATTGATACGTATTGGAGAATTGCATGGTGGTAGCACATCTCGCTTGGAATGGGTTGAAATGATTTGGCAGAATGCTGGGTTTAGTGCGCAGGCGTTTGCCGATATCCACCAGCTTATTTGGGAAAAATTTATTTGTAATGTTATGTGCAGTGCGCCCTGCGCGGCGTTTGAATGTACGATTGGCGAATTGTTCGCTGACCAAGATCGCCGCAAGGTAGCCCTTGGTTGTTTAATAGAAGCTTACCAAATAGGCATAGCTAAGGGCATCCACTTTTCATTTGACGATGTTGTGGCATATGGCAGTAAATTCGCTGAACTAATGCCAAACGCCAACCCATCAATGCGTTTGGATCATTTCGCCGGCAAAAAATCAGAAATTGATGCAATTAACGGAATTGTGCCGGTGCTTGGAAAAGAGCTCGGCATTGCAACGCCCCATAACGATAAAGTTGTCGCGCTGGTGCGGGCAAAAGAGGCCGCGTTTGAGTAGCTTTGTTTATAGCTTTAACGGGACAAATTTTGGTGCGGCATAGCTGTCGATCAAAATATTCAGGCAAGCGGGACCGTCCTGTGTCATTGCTGTTGCCAGCACCGCGTCAAGATCGTCGTCTGCCCCGACTGTGACGGCATAGACGCCAAGCCCGGCCGCCGCATCGGCGTAATTCGCCGTTGCATCGAGTTCACAGCCATAAACTCGGTCAGCACCAAAACTGTCAATCTGGATCTGTACTTCGGCATTCCAACGATAATCATTGCCAATTAGCGCCACAATCGAACAATCATTGCGCACTGCCGTATTAAATTCAGCCAGATAAAAGCCAGCCGTGCCATCCCCCATAGTCAAAAATATGGTGGCGTCCGGACAGGCGATACTGGCTCCTATAGCATAACATATGCCGCCGCCAATGGCGCCTGATGGGCCATTAATCATACGCGTCTTTGCCGCGCATCCGGCTTGTATCCACTGACAGAATTCGCCGCCGTCAGCGATCAATATCGGCTGGGCAGCATTGTTAATTGCTGACTGCAGACTGCGCGCAACGGCGGCTGGGTGCCGTCCATCTGCGTTAGCGGTCCATGGTTTGCGGCTGGTGATCAATTGTTCAATATGTGCCGCCCACGCCGGGGCAACCGCCGGGGCAATGCGGGCTAGATCTTGCATGGCCGCGGGTATGGTGCCAACCCGCATGATGTTGATTGACATGCTATCATGGACCGGGGCCGGTTGATCATCGGTCAAAATGGCAATGACCGGCGTGGTGCTGGCGATGCGTCCGGGGGTCAGCAGGCCGGTGGCGTAATCGCCGAGTTTTCCCATCAAAATGATCAGATCGCTGGTGTGCAGGATTTTGGGAAAATTGCCATAAAATGTATCGGCGAGCCCGCGCGCGGACTCAAGGCAAATAAGCGGCATGCCAAGCTGGTCCGACAACGCATTAAAGGCGGCTGGTTGCCGGCTTTGGTTGCATTGTGGGCCGGTGATCACGAGTGGTTGGCGCGCGCTGGACAGCGCTGCGAAGATTTGGTCCAACTGGGTCGTGGACAGTCCTGTCGTTTGGGGACGCGGCAGGGGCGGCAGGGGGTCTGGTGCAGTGGTGGCAGACAGCATATCAAATGGTAAGGCGAGATGCGTTGGGCCGGGGGTGCCGCCAAGTGCCGTTTCGATTGCTGTGGCCAGTGCTGGCATCAGATCTTGCGGCAGGCGGGGGCGTGCCGAAAATTTGGTGATCGGGGATGTGACGCTGATTTGGTCAAGTTCCTGAAATGCGCCCCGCCCGTCTAGATGACTGGCCGCGTCGCCGCTGATCAGCATCACCGGGGTTTCTGATCTGGCGGCAGAATATAGTGCTGACACTGCATTGAGTAACCCTGGTCCGGCGGTAACAAGTGCGACGCCAATTTTGCCAGTCATTTGTGCATAGGCTTCTGCCATATAGACTGCGGCACCTTCATGCCGCGTATGGATGATGCGGATATTTGCATCGATGCAGGCGTCATATATCGGCATAATCTGATTACCCGACAGGCTGAAGATCACCTCAACGCCCTGATGGGCCAGAGACTGGATAAGCGCTGTGCTGGGAGACGTCATGGCTGGTTCTCACAAAAATAGAGTCATATATAATAGGGCATGATGCCAAACGGTGTTTATCTTGGAACGGATTATGGTGGGCTGGCAATGCTGTAATGGTGCATTGACTTTGCCTATGAGTATCGTAACGATGGCCAGAAATATAGTCGGGCCGTAATGACGCGTTGCGGTCAATGTAGTAAAAATTGATTTGTTTTGACCGCTACGGTCAGTTCATGAGGGTTTTTATGTCGCATGTTTTCCCCCGTCATAGCCACATAGCGGCGCCAATCGCTGTGTCTGGCGAGGGCTGTTATTTAATTGATTCGAACGGCAAGCGTTATTTTGATGGGTCTGGCGGGGCGGCGGTGTCTTGTCTTGGCCATAATGATGCCGAGGTCAAAGCCGCAATTATTGACCAGCTGGAACATCTTGCTTTTGCGCATACCGGGTTTTTTTCAAGTGCGCCGGCTGAAGCCTTGGCCGATGCATTGGCGAAGGCGGCGCCCGGTTCGCTAAACCGGGTGTATTTTGTGTCTGGTGGGTCCGAAGCGGTTGAGGCCGCGCTAAAGCTAGCGCGCCAGTATTTTGTTGAACGCGGCATGCCTGAGAAACAATATTTGATCGGGCGCCGACAGAGCTATCATGGCAACACGCTGGGGGCGCTGGCGGCTGGTGGCAATGCATGGCGGCGGGCGCAATTTGCCCCGTTGCTATTTGACAGCCATCACATCGCGCCCTGTTTTGCCTATCGCGAACAGCAGGATGATGAAACCGAATTTGCCTATGGCCGACGTGCCGCCAATGCGCTTGAAGATGAAATTTTGCGGCTTGGCCCCGATAAAGTGATGGCTTTTATTGCCGAAACTGTGGTTGGGGCCACGCTTGGCGCAGTACCAGCCGTAGATGGCTATTTTAAGCGCATCCGTGAAATTTGTGACCGTTATGATGTGTTGCTGATTTTGGATGAGGTGATGTGCGGTATGGGGCGGACAGGCACATTATTTGCCTATGAAGCAGAGGACATTCAGCCCGATATTGTGACCATCGCCAAGGGGCTTGGTGCCGGGTATCAGCCCATTGGTGCGTTTTTATGCAGTGATCATATTTATCAGACGATTGCTGACGGATCGGGCTTTTTTCAGCATGGGCATACCTATCTTGGTCATCCAACGGCCTGCGCCGCCGCCTATGCTGTGGTGCAAAAAATGACGCAGAAAAATTTGCCGGCACGGGTGCAGATGATGGGCGCAAAATTGCGACAGGCATTGCAGGATGCGTTTGGCCAGCACCCGCATATCGGCGATATCCGTGGGCGAGGTTTATTTCTTGGGCTGGAATTTGTCCAAGACCGCGAGCAAAAAACCCCGTTTGACCCACACATGAGCATAAACCGCAAAATTAAAGCCGCCGCATTTGAGGCCGGGTTGATCTGCTACCCGATGGGCGGCACCATTGATGGAAAATCCGGTGACCATCTTTTGTTGGCCCCGCCATTTATTCTTGACGATACGCATATTGATGAAATCATCACCAAACTATCCACGGCGTTTGCCGCCACCCTACCAGCCTGACCGGGCCGTTATCGGTGCCTGTGTTAAGCTTGCAAGTCGGAACCTGATCATGACCACCAGCAGATAAAGGATTGCATGATGAATTTTGACAAGCTATTGCCGCAAATTCTTGATTTGGCGGCAGTTGAAAAGTCAGCACTTGATGGTACGGCTTTGGCCACGGCAAAACTATCATTTTATGATTGGCTGGTGGTGAGCTGTGCCGGAAGCACCGAACCGCTGGCCCATATTATGCGCGATTTTATCGCAAGTGAGGGCGGCGCCGCTGTTGCCACAGTTACTGGTGCTGCTAAAAAATATCCGCCGCGGGCGGCGGCGCTTGCCAATGGGGCGATTTCGCACGCACTTGATTATGACGACACGCATTTTGCCTATGTCGGCCACCCATCGGTGGCAATTTTCCCGGCCGCATTGGCGGCGGCCGAAGAGGTTGGTGCCTCGGCTGGCGATTTGTGTGAGGCGTTCTTGCTAGGAGCCGAAGCCAGCTGTCGTATCGGTATGGTTTTGGGGCGCCGGCATTATGACGCTGGCTTTCACCAAACGGCAACCTCTGGTTGTTTTGGTGCCACCATTGCCGCGGCACGGCTATATGGGCTGGACCGGTCAGCTTTGGTCGCCGCATTGGGGCTTGCCAGCACCCGGGCATCGGGCCTGAAATCACAATTTGGAACGATGGGCAAGCCGTATAACGCCGGCATAGCGGCGGCAAATGCGATTGAGGTATGCGGGCTGGCGCGGCGCGGCTTTACCTCGGCGGCTGACGGGTTGGGCGGACCACAAGGGTTTTTGCCGGCGCATCATCCACAGCATGAATCATGTGACCAGATATTGCCAGATGCGGTAAAGTCATCATTCATGTTTGCTGATGTACGGCACAAATTACATGCGTGCTGTCATGGAACGCATGCGATGATTGAAGGCTTGCGCAATCTAGTCGCGGCGCATGATGTCACCCAACATAATCTGGTGGGGCTGACCATCAGGGTCAATCCACGTTGGTTGAAAGTGTGTGATATAAAAGCGCCCACCACCGGGCTTGAAGTGAAATTCAGCTATGTATTTCTGGCGGCTATGGTGTTGCATGATATCGATACCGCCGCCTATCAAAGCTATGATAATGCGATTTGCAGAGATGCTGGGCTTATTCAAACCGCCGGTAAAATCAACGTGATTGGCGATGAAACTATCAGTGATGGCGCGGTGCATTTATCCGCCGATACCGAATCCGCGGCGCATCATACAACTGATTTTGACTTGATGGCGCCCATTGACCTTGCCGTTCTTGGGCCGCGTCTGGTGGCAAAAGCGTCGGTTCTGATCGGCGCGGCCAAGGCAGAAAAAATATGGGAAAGCATGGGTGATCTTGATAGCATGCCAGCCGCCCAGATTGCGCAACATCTGCAGGCTTAACTGGCCAGACGATTTTAAATGAGACTATTTTAATAAAGGAACAGGTGATGGATTTTTCCGATTGGATTGGTAATAGCGTAACCAGATATGACACCATAACCAAGCGGATGGTTGAGCATTTCAAAGATAGTCTGGCACCGCATTGTTTCCCTGACCAGCCGGTGCCGCCGGGATTGTTTTGGTGTTTAGCTCCCGATGTTGTCGCGGCCGATCAATTAGGCGGCGATGGGCATCCAAAGCTCGGAGGCTTCTTGCCAGAAATTCCCTATGAAAGACGGATGTGGGCTGGCGGATGGCTGGAATTTCACGGTCAGTTTGCGATTGGTGATGAGGTACAAAAGACCAGCCGGATCGATGATATTACGTTTAAATCTGGGCGCAGTGGCAATCTATGCTTTGTCGCGGTCATGCATGAATTTTCCGTAGATGGCCGGCTGATTTTGCGTGAACGTCATGATGTTGTTTACCGCGAGATTGTGACCCCAGCCGCCCCGCAACCGGCACCAGCCGCCCCTCCCGCACCCGCCCATCGCTGGCATGTTGATGCCAATCCGGTGATGCTGTTTCGCTATTCAGCGCTGACATTTAACGGCCATAGAATCCATTATGACCTGCCTTATTCTACCGAAATTGAGGGGCATGGTGGCCTGTTGGTGCATGGCCCATTGCAGGCGACATTGATGCTTAATCTGGCGAGCCAGATTCATGGAAAGCAACCACAAAAAATGGCCTATCGCGGGGTTAGCCCGCTTGTTTGCGGCGCCCCGATCATGGTTGATGCAGACCCAGCCGAGCCCGCTGGTCTTGCTTGTTGCGTGCGGGCGGCGAATGGCACCGTCACCATGACAGCCGATGTCACGCTCTAGGGTGATCTGCTGACCAAAGGATAATTGATATGACCGCGCTCAACATACCTAAATTGCCATTATTCGTGCCCGGGCACCGGGCCGACATTGCCCCAAAAGCCGCGGCAAGTGGGGCTGATATGGTGATTATTGATCTAGAGGATGCGGTGGCTGACCCGGACAAAGATGCGGCCCGCGCCCAGCTGGTGAATGCTACGCCTTTGTCGGTGCCTGTCGCCGTTAGGATCAACAGCGCGGATTCGCCGTGGTTTGCCGCTGATCTTCATGCGGTTAAATCGAGTCCAGCCGCCATGGTGGTGTTGCCAAAGGCTGAAAGCGCCGCCGATCTGGCGCAGGTGCAAGAGGTGATTGGGCCGGATATGCCAATTTTGCCGATCATTGAAACGGCGCGTGGTCTGGACGGTGTGGCGGCGCTACTGGCGCATCCGGCGGTGCCGTTATGTGCGTTTGGTCATCTTGATTTTTCGCTTGATATTGGCGCCGCGCCGCGCTGGGAAAATTTACTCTTTGTGCGCAGCCAGTTGGTGTTGCAATCACGCTTGGCCGGCGTTGCCGCACCATTGGACGGAGTGACCGTGTCGTTTGATGATCCTGACATTGTTTCAGCCGAGGCGCGTCAGGCGCGTGATTTGGGGTTTGGCGGTAAATTGCTGATTCATCCACGGCAAGTGGCACCAGCCCAAAGCGTGTTCCAGCCTAGCCAAGAGGATTATGATTGGGCTTTATCGGTTTTGGCGGCGGTCGCTGATAGTCATTCAGCGGTCAAGCTTGACGGGGCTATGATTGACATGCCGGTAATTAAACGGGCCGAACGGATTAAACAGGATTTTGAATCATTAGCATAAAGCCGTATGCCAAAGATGGCAGGCAAGCAAAACACAAGGAGAGTAGTATGAGTGCGATCACCGGTGCGGATGATCTTGAGGGGCTGTTGGTGATTTCGCTGGAACAGGCGGTGGCGGCACCTTATGCGGCTGGCCGTTTGGCTGACGCCGGCGCGCGGGTGATTAAGGTAGAACGCCCGGAAGGCGATTTTGCCCGCGGCTATGATCAAGATGCCAAGGGGCATAGTTCTTATTTTGTATGGCTTAATCGCGGCAAAGAATCTGTGGCGTTGAATCTGAAACAGGCGGACGATTTGCAGATTTTGAAAAACATGATCAGCAAGGCTGATATTTTCATCCAGAATCTAATGCCGGGCGCGCTGGAGAGACTGGGTCTTGCAACTGCGGATTTGCGCGCCGCTGACCCACACCTAATCACTTGTGACATCAGCGGCTATGGGTCTGAAGGGCCGTTTCAACAGATGAAGGCCTATGATTTTCTGGTACAGGCCGAAGTTGGGCTGGCGGAAATTACCGGTGCGCCAGAACAGCCGGGCCGCGTGGGTGTTTCGATTTGTGACATTGCCGCTGGCATGACCGCGCATCAGGCCATTTTGCAAGCGCTATATGCGCGTAGCCTTACCGGACAAGGGCGCGGTATTGAGGTGTCGCTGTTTCACGCGCTGGCTGACTGGATGAATGTGCCCTATATTCAGAGCCATTATGGCGGACGTGAAATTCGTCGTCCCGGCCTGCATCATCCGACAATTTCCCCCTATGGGGCCTACAGGTGTGGTGATGGGCGGCAGATTTTACTGTCGATCCAGAATGAACGTGAATGGCAACGCTTATGTGGCGATGTGTTAGGACAGCCAGATTTGCCGGAAAATCCGAAATTCAGTTCAAATGTGAGTCGGGTGACACATCGGGCCGATCTTGATGCTATTTTGAACAACGTGTTTAACGCTCATTCGGTTGACGAGATGGCGGCAAAACTGCAAAAGGCGCAAATTGCTTTTGGCCGTCTGAACGGTATGGGTGAATTTGCGGCGCATCCGCAAAACCGGTTTGTGACAGTGCGCACCTCAGGCGGTGAGATGCAAATCCTTGCGCCCGGCGCGGTGGTAAATGGCGCGGTGGCTCGGCTTGGTGATGTGCCCGATCTGGGGGCCAATAGCGCCGCTATACGCGACGAATTCGCCTAATTGATAATTGAAATGGTGTTCACAACAGGGTCAGTTAGCGGCACCGGAAAACCGGCCATTGGCAACCGCGCCTAGCAGGGTTTCATAGACAGCATCAATCACATGGCGTTTGGCGCTATCGCCTCGGTAGGCAAGGCCAAGCTTGCGTGTTGGTGACTGATCGCCAAGGCTGATATGTCGGATGGGCAGCGGGTTCATGTTGCGCACACATCTTTGTGGGACGATCGAAACGCCAAGATTGGCCATCACCATGCTGGAAATTGCCTCTAGATCTTCAAGTTCCATATTATCCTGTACCGCGATGTTATGCTGTTGCAACCATGCCTCGACCATCTGGCCGACAATGGCATTTCGGTCAAAGCGAATAAAAGGGTAATGCGTCAGTAGAAAAATTGGATCATTACTTGTGGTTTGTGGCGGGGCTAAAATTTCTAGCGGTTCGGTGGCAATGTCACGAAATTCGAAGCCGCGTGGCAGAATGGCAGGGCGGGTAATAATGGCCGCGTCAATCTGGCGCCGTTCAATCTGTTGTAGTAATGCGGCCGACAGGCCCGGCTGAATGACAACATGAAGCTGGCTATAATTTTGTTTCAAATGTGACACCGCTAGGGGGACCAGCCCGGTCAAGGTTGTCGGCACCGCGCCCAATCCGATATCACTGTCAAAATCAGCCCCGTCAATAATGTCGGTAAGCATGTGATCATAGGCTCGGACCACGGCTTCGGCTTTGGCGGCAAATGCATGTCCGAGCGGGGTGAGTTGCGGGCTACGCGGGCGCCGGTCAAAAAGCACAATATTCCAGCTCAACTCCAAAGCCTTCATTTGCTGACTCACCGCGGCATGTGTAATCAAAACCGCATCACCAGCGGCGCTGAAGGATCCATGATCACGGACCGCCAACAATGTGCGCAAATACCGGATCGACATGGTGCTCTTCCCTTTCGCGATGGTGCCTGCTGTCACCAAAGAACAACGCAACAGACAGATAATTAAAACATAAATACATAAAAATTATTTACATAAAATATAAGATTAATTTTCTTTTTGTTAGATAAATTATCGCTATACTTTCTACTTCTACAGTTTATGGGTGAAACAGTGCCTGAGACCGGTGAATTTTTAGAGGTGTCAATCTGGCGCCAGCAGAATGGTGACGGCCATTTTGAATCGTTTCAGGTGCCGCGCCGAGACAATCAGACTATTCTTGATGTAGTGGCGTGGGTGCAGCAACAGGCTGATCCCACCTTGTCCTATCGATTTGCGTGCCGTGTTGGCATGTGCGGGTCTTGTGCGATGATGGTGAATGGGGCGCCGCGCTGGACCTGTCGGACGCATGTACAAAAAGTTGCCGAAGATAACCGGTTGGAAATTGCTCCTTTGCGCAATCTGCCGGTGATCAAGGATCTAGCGGTTGATATGGATCCGTTTTTTGATAAGTGGGTGGCGGCAGAAGCGGTGTTTGAACCAAGCCAGACACGTGATGATCCGATGGCGCCAATAACCCCAGAAGACCCCATGCGTATTGCCGCTAGTGATGCGATTGAATGTATCAATTGTGCTGTTTGCTATGCGGCCTGTGATGTAGTGGCGGCGAACCCAGATTATCTGGGTCCGGCCGCATTGAACCGTGCGTGGAGTTTGGTCAATGACAGCCGGGATGATGGTCAAGACGCGCGGTTAAAAGCGGTGTCTGCAGAGGGTGGCTGTCATAATTGCCATGCCCAACAAGGTTGTGCGCGCTATTGCCCAAATGAGCTGAATCCAACCGTGTCTATCTCAGGGTTGAAACGGGTGACGGCCAAATCACTTTTGGGGTGGGGGCGCTAGATGTTGAACCTGCATCTCTATATGGCGCAACGGCTGACCGCACTGATCATGGCGCCGCTGACAATTGGTCATCTGGCAGTGATGATTTATGCGGTACAAGACGGGCTGAGTGTAGCGGAAATTTTGGCGCGCACTCAGGGGTCACTGGCGTGGTTTTTATTTTATGGCAGTTTTGTTGTAGCGGTATCCATCCATGCGGCTATTGGTATGCGGGTGATATTGTTTGAATGGCTGGGTATCAAAGGCGCGGTGCTGTCTGCAATTAGCTGGGGTTTATGCCTGTTGTTGTTGGGGCTTGGGGCGCGCGCTGTCTGGGCCGTAACATTTGCCGGAGCCGGCATATGATCCGGCCGCACCGTTCACATGCGTTGTGGTACGCTTTTATATTGCACCGGGTGGCGGGCATTGCATTGGCATTATTTCTGCCGGTACATTTTTACATGCTCGCCTTAGCCTTGACCGACCCGGCCCAACTTGATGGGTTTTTGGCGTTCACTGATTTGTTTATTGTGAAATGCGCTGAATTTGGTTTGGTGTTTTTGTTAGCTGTGCACATGTTTGGCGGCTTGCGGTTGATGGCGCTGGAATTTTTGCCATGGAGTCCGCGCCAGAAGACATTCGCCGCATCTGCGGTGGCGCTGGCCTTTTTTATCTCAACCAGCTTTTTTCTGCAGGCGATGTAACCGATGCGACCGTCACTTGAACGTCATGATACCGATATTTTGATCCTGGGCAGTGGGGGCGCTGGTTTGTTTGCTGCGTTGCATGCCCAACAAGCCGCACCACATGCCAAGGTTACAATTGCGGTCAAAGGGCTGATTGGTAAATGTGGCTGCACCCGAATGGTGCAAGGCGGGTACAATGTTGCCTTGTCACCTGGCGATTCAGTTGAGCGCCATTTCATGGATACCATCATCGGTGGCAAATGGTTGCCTGACCAGGATATGGCATGGAAATTATGCAAAACCGCGGTGACCCGTATTCATGAGTTGGAAAATGAGATTGGTTGCTTTTTTGACCGGAATCCAGATGGTTCGCTCCATCAAAAAGCCTTTGCCGGACAGACATTTGATCGCACCGCGCACAAAGGGGATTTGACTGGCATTGAAATTATCAGCCGGTTGATGGAACAGGTGCTGTCGCGGCCGGTCGAGAGGCTGCAGGAACATCGTGCCATTGGTTTGATCCCGTCACGTGATGGGTCGGCGCTGGCTGGGGTTCTGTTTATTGATATGCGGACCGGTCAGTTTCGCTTGGTGCGCGCTAAAACAGTGCTGATGGCAACCGGTGGCGGCCCAACCATGTATAAATATCATACGCCATCTGGTGACAAAACCATGGACGGGCTGGCGATGGCGATGCGCCGTGGTCTGGCGTTGCGCGATATGGAAATGGTGCAGTTTCACCCGACAGGCTTGTTGGCTGGTGCCGGTACAAAAATGACTGGCACGGTGCTGGAAGAAGGGCTTCGAGGGGCTGGCGGTCATCTGATGAATGGTGACGAACAACGGTTTATGTTTGATTATGATGCGGCTGGCGAGCGGGCGACCCGCGATATTGTCAGCCGCGCCATTTATGAGGAGATGCGCCAGCACCGCACGTCGCCGCATGGTGGGGTATATATTTCAATGGCGCATCTTGGCCCGGACCGTGTGGCAGAAAAATTCAAAGGCATGGTAAAACGCTGTGCCGATAGCGGCTTTGATCTAGCAGGCGGTTTGGTGGAAGTTGTGCCGACTGCACATTATTTGATGGGCGGGGTGGTTGTTGATACCGATACTCGCACGTCTTTGCCCGGCCTATATGTCGCTGGCGAGGATGCTGGCGGGGCGCATGGGTCAAACCGGCTTGGCGGTAATGGCGTTGCCAATTCGACTGTATACGGCGGTGTTGCAGGTGATGTTATGGGCCAAGATTGTCAGAAAATAAAGGCTTTGCATGACCCGGATGAAACTGTGCTGGATGAAGAGCTCGCCCGTGCTGTGGCCCCGTTCGCGCAAAAGCCGGGTGACTTGGCGGCGCTACGTGATAGGCTGCAAGATGTAATGTGGGAAGATGTTGGGGTGATGCGTGACGCCGATGGTTTGCAACGCGGCCTGCAACGGATTGCTGAAATTGATGATGAATTATCATCGGTTGGCGTTGCCGCGGATAATCTGGCGTTTAATCTGTCATGGCATGATTGGCTGAATATACGTAGCCTTGTTGATATGTCGACAGTGATTGCCAAAGCCGCCTTGTCGCGCGAAAATTCACGGGGTGCCCATTTCCGCGAGGATTTCCCCGACGCTGGGGCCATGCAAGAGTCCTATTTTACCCTGGCAACCGGGCATGGTGAGGCGATTTCAGTGTCTCGCGCGCCGGTGCAATTTACCATTGTGAAACCGGGCGAAACATTGCTTGGTGACGATGAGGCTGAAACTTTGGTGGAGGCCGCACAATGATTGCCATAGATGTGGTGCAATCCACCGCTGAAACGTTGATGCAAAAAGCTGCAATTGAAATTCCCGATGATTATTTAACTGGGCTGAAAGCCGCTGCCGCCGCAGAAGATGGCGATCTGTCCAGTTTTGTTCTCGAAGCCATGTTGGAAAATTATGAAGCCGCCAAAGAGGATAGCCGGGCCATGTGCGGCGATACTGGCTGTCCGCGCTGGTACGTGAAAATGGGCAATGGGGCTCAAATTGATGGCGGCCCAATCGCACTTGAGGCGGCGTTGCGGCGGGCCACAGCGACAGCCACCTCGTCTGTGCCATTGCGTCCGAACCGCGTGCATCCTTTATGGCGGACAGATCATGACAATAATGTTGGTATTGGTGCCCCGGAAATTGAATATGGGTTTGAACCGGGCGGCGACTGGATTGATTTGATCACCGTGCATAAGGGCGGTTTGTTTGGCACTGATTACCGGATGCTATTTCCCAGTGACGGCATTCAGGGCATCAAGCGGTTTTTTCTTGATTCATTGGTGGCATTTGGCAAACGCGGTCTTGCCTGCCAGCCGGCGATTATCGGCATTGGCCTTGGCGGGTCGAAAGACGCCTGTATGGTGCTTGGCAAACGTGCGGCCTGTTTGCGGGTTGTTGGTGACCGCAACCCAGATCCAAAAATTGCCGCGCTTGAAGATGAGCTAAAGACACTTGGCAATAATATTGGCATGGGCGCCATGGGGTTTGTTGGCAAATCTATGGTCATTGATTGTAATATTGAGGTTGGTTATTGCCACACCGGCGGTATGCAGATGAGCGTTCACGCCTTTTGTTTGTCGTCACGGCGGGCGGTGGCACGCATATATGGAGATGGACGGGTTGAATATCGCACTGACCCTGACTGGTTTACAGACTATCAACGGCGGGAGACAGTCGAATGGCCACAGGCCCAAACAAAATCCGACTAAGCACAAACCCGACAGACGCCGCCATCGCGGCGCTTCAGATTGGTGATATCGTCTATTTAGATGGTACCATCTATACCGCCCGTGAAGGCGTTTATATGCGGGTTATTGAAGATGGGGTTGACCTACCGCTTAACCTGCCCGCGGTTTCAGCCGCCAATTTTCATTGTTCGCCAGCGGCAACACAGCATGAAGATGGGTCGTTTGCACTTGGTGCGGTAACGGCGACCGCCTCTTTTCGGTTTTCAAAATGGATTGGTCGCTGGTTCGCGGCGTCTGGGGCAAAATTAATTATTGGCAAGGGCGGGATGAGCCCGGAAGATTATCGCGATCATTTCGTGCCGAATGGGGCAATTTATCTGACCACTGTTGGCTATGGTACCGGTGCGCTGTTGGGCCGCGGTGTCAAACAGGTCCGCGCACTACACTGGAAAAAAGAATTGGGTCTGGCCCAAGCCATGTGGGTGATTGAAGTTGAAAATTTTGGCCCGTTCATCGTTGAAAGTGACCATAAGGGCAATAGCTTGTTCGAACGGGAAAACGCGAAAATTGCGGCCAATCTTGACGCCGCTTATGCCGGTACAAAGCCAGCTGTTTTAAAACGGTTTGGTGAGACAGATGACCGCAAAGATGAAATGATCTAACGCTGGGCGGGTCAGGCGTCGGCGTCAGCAAATCGCATAATCACTGCATCAACGCTTAAGATATCGCCGGCATGAGCATCAATACTGTCAATGCGGCAGCGTTTTTCTGCAACAAGGGCATTTTCCATCTTCATCGCTTCGACAATGCATAATGTTTGCCCGGCTTCAACAATATCACCGGTGGCCACCATGATTGTAACCAGATTGCCCGGCATTGGACAAAGTAGCATGTTTGATCTATCCGGGGCGATTACCGGCTTCATATAATGTGCCAATGCGGCAATATGCGGTGGCCGGGCATGCGCGGCTAGATGCGTGCCACGGTAATAGATGTGCCAGCTGTCTTTGTCTTTGTGCAATTGGCAAATATAGCGGCGCGTTTTGTTCGTGTTATGATCAGTGATGATAGCGGTAACCCGTGGTGTATCGACATCGCGGGTAATCTCTAGACTGCATACCATCCCGGTATCATCAGCTTCATCGGCATGAGCGCTGATAGTGGCGGTTAACGCGGCGTCTTGCTGTTGCGGATGAAACGCGCATTGGATCTGCGCCTCTGCCGGTTGGGCTGGATCATCACTAACAAATTGGACCACCCACTCTTGTTGGTTTTGTATTGGCTGTCGATGTGCGGCTTGGTCATGCGGCGGTGCCTGGCGCTGTGCATCTTTGTGTGCGGTGGCGGCAATAATGAAACCAAGGTCGCGCATCCTATCTGGTGCGGGGACGACACCTTGAAAGCCGTCTTTATATTCTTCATCAATAAAGGCGGTGGATATATTGCCGCTCAAAAATCGGTCATGCTCCATCACCGCCGATAAAAACGGAATATTATGGCCGATGCCGCGCATGATAAAATCATCCAGCGCAACGCGCATGCGGGCAATGGCGGCAGACCGGTCACCGGCCCAACTGCACAACTTGGCGATCATCGGGTCGTAATAGATGGATATGGTGTCGCCTTCGGCAACGCCAGTGTCATTGCGGGTCAGGCTACCATCATCATGATGCGTTTCTGCCGGCGGGCGATATAATGACAGGCGGCCAATTGCCGGCATGAAATTACGGTACGGGTCCTCGGCATATAACCGGCTTTCCATTGCCCAGCCAGTGATGCCAATGTCATTTTGTTGATGCCGCAATGTTTCACCGGCGGCCACGCGGATCATTTCTTCGACAAGATCCAGACCGGTAATCAATTCGGTCACCGGATGTTCAACTTGAAGCCTCGTGTTCATTTCCAGAAAATAGAAATTTCGGTCAGCATCAACGATAAATTCAACAGTCCCGGCGCTATGGTAATCAACCGCCATTGCCAGACGGATTGCTTCGTCACCCATGGCCTGTCTGGTGGCTTCATCCAAAAATGGTGACGGGGCTTCTTCGATCACTTTTTGATTGCGGCGCTGGATTGAACATTCACGCTCGTTCAAATGGATGCAATGGCCATGCTGATCGGCCAATATCTGAATTTCTATATGCCGTGGGCTGGTGATGAATTTTTCGATAAATACTCGGTCATCGCCGAAACTCGATGCGGCTTCGCGCATGGCGGTGGCATATCCGCTTTCTACATCTTCAGTCGAATGGGCGATCCGCATGCCTTTGCCGCCGCCGCCGGCACTGGCTTTAATCATCACCGGATAACCAATGTCATTGGCAATCTTTACCGCTTCGGCGGCCGTTTCAATAACGCCCACATGCCCGGGTACAGTGGTGACCCCGGCGGCCTTGGCCAGTTTTTTTGACTCAATCTTGTCACCCATGGCGGCAATCGCCTTGGCTGGTGGGCCGATAAAGGCAATATTCTTTTGTGCAAGGGCGGTGGCAAATGCGGCCTGCTCTGACAAAAACCCATATCCCGGATGCACTGCCTCGGCGCCAGTTTGCTGACATGAAGCAATAATTTTTTCAGCTTGCAGGTAGCTGTCTTGCGCTGTCATTCCCCCGAGGCTGAAAGCCTCATCAGCAAGCTGCACATGCTGTGCATTGCGATCGATTTCTGAGTAAACTGCAACGGTTTGAATTCCCATTGCGCGTGCAGTGCGTATGATTCGGCAGGCAATTTCACCGCGGTTGGCAATCAGAATTTTTTTAAACATTCAGGTTCCATCGCGATATGGACTCGGCCCCCGTGGTGGATATCGCTCGTCACTCTCTAAAACTACTAACCAAGTCTGAGTAATAATATGCCACATAAAATTGATACAATCATAATGATTTTAAACATTGTTATTT
>CAJWSS010000006.1:0-24601 GCA_913045915.1 uncultured Alphaproteobacteria bacterium
CTTTGGTGACTGGGTTACGTGATCATGGTCATAAAGCCGCCAGCCCCTTGCTACACCGGGATGATCTGGCCAACGAAATCAAAGCCCGCACATCCAGCGGTGATCTGGTCATGTGTCTTGGCGCCGGTGATATCACCAATTGGGCGGCCAGCCTGCCGGATGAACTAGAAAAACTAGGAGGGACAGAATGACCGATTTGTTGTCCCGTTTACCGCATGTGCGTGGTGCGTATCACCCAGCCGCGCGGCTGGCACAACATACCTGGTTTGGCGTAGGCGGCCCGGCGGACGTCTTGTATTGTCCGCTTGATGAGGACGATCTTGCCGCCTTTCTGGCGGGCTGTCCGGCCGATATTCCGGTAACCGTGATGGGCGCCGGGTCCAACCTCTTGGTGCGTGATGGCGGGGTTGCTGGCGTTGTTGTCAAAATGAACGCGCATCTCACCAGTATCCATCATGAGGGCACTCAAATCATTGCAAAGACCGGTGCCACTGATGCCGATGTTGCCCGTTACGCACAAAAGGCCGGCATTTCAGGTCTTGAATTTCTGATTGGCATCCCGGGCACTATTGGCGGTGGCTTGCGCATGAATGCGGGCGCCTATGGCAGTGAATTTAAAGACGTTACCCTGCACGCAACCGGCTTTGACCGGCAGGGCAACCCAGTTTCAGCAACCCCAACAGATATGGGCATGGCATACCGACATAGTGACGCCCCAGCTGACTGGATTTTTACAACGGCGGTATTAAAGGGGCAGAGCGACGATCCCGCGGCCATTAAATCGCGCATGAAAGACATTGTGGCCAGCCGCGGAGACGCACAGCCCCGCGGCGTCCGTACCGGCGGCAGTACATTTGCCAACCCAGCCGGGGGCAAAGCATGGCAGGAAATTGACAAGGCCGGGTGTCGAGGCCTGCAAATTGGTGCCGCCCGCGTATCGGATAAACATTGCAATTTCCTGATTAATACCGGCGGGGCTAGTGCTTTAGACATTGAAACACTGGGCGAAACAGTACGCCAGCGGGTACAGGAAAATGGCGGCCCGGATCTGCGCTGGGAAATTCGGCGCATTGGCCAGCACGCCCCCCACTCATCTAGGCAGGAGCGCACAAAATGAGCCAGCATCATGAACGTGTAGCAGTCCTGATGGGCGGATGGACAGCCGAAGCATCAGTTAGCCGGGTCAGTGCCAGTTTTTGCGGACAGGCCGCACGCAATGCAGGCTGGGATGCTGTTGAGATTGAAGTCGACCGCAATATTGCCGCTACGCTTGCCGAATTTAAGCCAAGCCGCGTGTTCAATGCCCTGCATGGCCAAATTGGTGAGGATGGCAATATTCAGGGCCTGCTGAATATCATGAATATTCCCTACACCCATAGCGGCCTAACAGCATCTGCCATTGCCATGGATAAAATTCTGGCAAAAACCATGCTGGCTGGATGCGGTATAGTGGTCCCGCCTACCCTGCCGCTGGTTGAAGACACCCATGTCTATCCAGAAAATTACCATGGTGCGCATGTGATTAAGCCACAAAATGATGGCTCCAGCCTTGGCGTTGTCATCGTCAAGGATGACAGCAACACACCTCCATCGCGTAGCCACTGGACCGCCGATACGCATCTGATGTGCGAACCATTTATCCCAGGGCGCGAACTGACCGTTGCGGTATTAGATGGCACCGCCCTGTGCGTGACCGAAATCACCTCAGATCGTGGCTTTTATGATTTTGACGCAAAATATGCCCCCGGTGGATCACACCATATCGTGCCAGCCGATATCCCCGAAGAGGTCAGCTTAAAAGCCTGTGTCTGGGCAGAGCAAGCCTATCGTCATTTGGGATGCCGCGGCATCATCCGCGCCGATTACCGCTGGGATGACAAAGCCAACCAGCTCTTCATGCTGGAAGTGAACACCCAGCCCGGCATGACCGCCACATCATTGGTGCCAGAACAAGCCAGATATCTTGGCATGTCAGGCGAAGAACTGGTCAATCATCTATTGGAGATAGCGCAATGCGACGATTGATCGGCTGGATCACGCCAAAAACCACGGCGCATGCCGCACCGGCGAATTGGTGGCGGCGGGCAAAAATACTGATGCTTGCCACGCTAGGGCTTGGGCTGATCAGTGGTGGCGGGGCGATCTATAGCGAGCGTGCGCGGGTGATCGCCGAATTGCACCAGCTTGGTGCTGACGCTGGCCTTAAACTGCGTCATATTCAGGTCCGTGGCCGGTCGCATATTGCAAAAGAGACCCTGCTAACCGCACTCAATCTGCATCTTGATGCCCCTATTTTCAGCATCGATCTACAAGACCTGCATAATCGCGTCAGTCAGATTGGCTGGGTTAAAAATGTGATTATTGAACGCCGCCTGCCCAGCACGATACATATCACCCTTGATGAACGCGTGCCTGTTGCCCTGCTGCAAAATGAGACTGACCATCAGCTGATTGATGCGAGCGGCGCCATTATTGAGGGGGCTGACCCGCGTGATTTCACCCATCTCAAAGTTGTCGCTGGTGATAATGCGGCGGCACATGCCGCCCCCATTCTTGCGGCGTTAAAAACCGAACCAGAATTATTCAGCGAGGTCTGGGCGATTAGCTTTCGGTCTGAACGGCGCTGGGATGTGCATCTGAAAAATGGCATGGAAATTCGTTTGCCCGAAGCAGATCCGATTTCGGCGTGGTCACGACTGGCAGTTATTGACCGTGAAAAAGCCATCACCAATCGCGATTTATCTGTGATCGATCTGCGCCTACCAAAACAGCTGATTGTTGAGCCAAATATTCCGGTTCGTGGAAAGGGGAGCAAAACATGATTTTGCGCAAAACCAAAGCCATAACGCGGCGACCATTTGCCGTGCTTGATATCGGGTCATCGAAAATCTGCTGTATGATTGGCGAGGCAGATGGCAGTGGTGGGGTACGGTTACTCGGCTATGGCACGCATGCCTCGTCAGGCATCCGCGCCGGTGAGGTGAGCGATCTTGACGCGTTGAGCGGTGCTATTGGCAAAACCGTACAAAGCGCAGAGCGCGAAGCCGGCATATCAGTCCAGTCTGCCAGCGTTGTGGTGCCCGGTGGCAGACCTGTTTCTGGCATTCATAACCAAAGCCTGACATTAAGTGATGCCATTGTCCGCCGGCGCGATATCGACCGTGTAATGGCACGCGACGATACCGCGGCAGTGCCAGCTGGCTATCAACCCATGCACAGACAGACATTGCAATATGGGCTTGATGAAGTGCGCGGCATCATCGACCCAAAAGGCATGCGCGGCACCACATTATCTGTTGATTACACAATGGTATGCGGGCTTCGCATTTCACTGGCGAATTTCCGCGAGGCATTGGCGCTGAACCATCTGGAAACCGAGAGGTTTCTGCATGCAGGCTATAGCGCTGGTGTGGCCTGCCTTAGCGCCGAAGAGCGCGACCTTGGCAGTGTCATTATTGATATGGGCGGCGGCACCACGTCGATTGCCATTTTCATGGAAGGCAAGCTTGTCTATGTAGATACCATCGCGGTTGGCGGCCACCATGTGACAACGGATATTGCGCGGATTTTATCTACACCGATCAATGACGCAGAAAGGCTGAAAGCCATTGATGGGTCGGTGATGCCAACCGAACTTGCCGGCGATGCCCCAGACACGTTGCGTGAGGTCATGCGGATGGGCCGTAGTGACAACATCACCATTCCCTCTTTAGGCAGTGCCACAACCGAAATTGGCGGCAAAACAATTGAACGCAATTTGTTGAGCGCAATCATCCGGCCGCGCGTCGAAGAAATCCTTGAATTATTGCAAAACCGTATGGCGAAAGCCCGTATGGAACACACAGCTGGCAGTCGATTTGTGCTTACCGGCGGCGCCAGTCAATTGACTGGTCTTGCCGATCTGTTTGCAAGACAGAGCAAAAAATCAATTGGCATTGGCAAACCAATCGGCGTGACCGGGCTTGACGACAATAACAACGGCCCCGGATATGCCGCCTGCATTGGCGGTCTCATTCACGTGAGCCGGCTTGAAGATAATGACCCAGATGATCGGCAGACCCGCACCCTGCCCCATGGGCCATTCGAACGTATTGGTGCGTGGCTTCGTGACAATCTGTAACAGGAGATAAAAATGACGCCAATATGTTCACCCCCCAACCACGGCAGTTTCATCGTCCGTGCCCGACAACCCAACCGGCAGATAATCACTGCCAATTTAGCACGCATGTCATCTGATATGTCACTATGCGCAACCCAAAGACAAGGGAGTTAGTCATGACCATTAACCTTACAGTACCGCAAAATATGCAAGAACTGCGCCCCCGTATCACCGTTGTTGGTGTTGGCGGTGCCGGATGCAACGCTGTCAACAACATGATCAATGCCGATCTTGAAGGTGTTGATTTTCTTGTTGCCAACACCGATGGTCAGGCTTTGGCACATTCAAAAGCAAGCCGTAAAATTCAGCTTGGCAGTGCCATCACCCAAGGCCTTGGCGCTGGATCAAAGCCGGAAATTGGCCGTGCGGCCGCCGAAGAAAGCTTGGCAGAAGTCATGGCAGAATTGGCTGATTGTAACATGGTCTTTATCACTGCCGGCATGGGCGGTGGCACCGGTACCGGCGCCGCCCCAGTTATTGCCCGGGCCGCCCGCGAACGCGGTATTCTGACCGTTGGTGTGATCACCAAACCATTCGAATTTGAAGGCCAACGCCGGATGAAACAGGCTGAGGATGGCATCGAAGAGTTGCAAGCTTATGTCGATACGCTGATCATCATTCCTAATCAGAATTTGTTCCGGCTTGCCAATGAGCGCACAACATTCGCTGATGCCTTCCATATGGCCGACACAGTATTGCACCAAGGCGTTTGCGGGGTCACCGATTTGATGATTAAGCCCGGCCTGATCAATCTTGATTTTGCTGATATTCGCGCAGTGATGGGCGAAATGGGCAAAGCCATGATGGGAACCGGCGAGGCCAGCGGTGAAAGCCGGGCCACACAGGCCGCCGAAGCCGCCATTAACAACCCGCTTCTTGATGACACAACAATGAAGGGGGCGCATGCGGTTTTGATAAATATAACAGGCGGCATGGATATGACGTTATTTGAAGTTGATGAAGCCGCTAATCGGATCCGCAAGGAAGTCGATACAGATGCCACCATCATCTTTGGATCGGCCTTTGATGAACGGCTGGAAGGTGTTATGCGGGTGTCTGTTGTGGCCACGGGCATCAGCGCGGCTACGCAATCGCTGAACAAGCCAAGCCTTGCCGCTGATCGGCCAATTGCGGCGAATGTTCGCCCAAGTACAATTGTACCAAACCCAGTCGCCAGCTTCCTGCCGGCCACCCCAGCGGTAGCTGAGGCACCAACCGCAGATGACGCATCACCGATAGCCGACACATCGGCATCTTTTGATACCGCGTCTGCTGACAGCGCCGCGGCCCAAGGCGCAGTTGACGCCACCACGGCCGAGACGAATAACGCAGACATCGAGGCGTCGGAGACCGACGACCAGCTCGATATTGATGATGCCATTGCCAAAGCCGAGGCAGTGACCGAAACGCAAGAAACTGACAATCTGCAAGAAGATACAGCTATTGTCGCTGAACCAGAGTTGACAGCATCAGCCCCGGCCGAAATCACGGCTGACACCGCGGATGCAGACGCTGGTCCCCGTCTTGGCTTTATCCCGGCGCAAGCCACAAGCCTGCCAGATGCTGACAGCGTGCCAGAAGCCATTGACACGCCAGCAAAACGGCCAACCAGCCTGATCAATAAAATTTCAGGCCTATGGTCCAGCAAACCCGAAGCGGCAGAGCCAGCATCGCGCAAGGAACCAGCCCTAAGCGAGGCACAACCAACCGCATCAATCCTTGACTTGTCACGGTCTGATGTTGTGAAGACCGAGCCAAATGAGCCGGCAAAGGCAAATCTTGAAATGTCTGATGACGAGCTAGATATTCCGGCCTTTTTGCGCCGTCAGGCCAATTAAATTTCCAGCAATGGCGGGTAACGGCCATTGCTACAATCTGTAACCAAATGTGATTTGGAATGACCCGATGAAACGCGTAATGTTTCATCGGGTATTTTTTGACTGACTGCCTCCTGATCCTCATCAGGGTCGATCACTCTACCCGCTATGAATGAAACCAGCCAACCGCAATTTTTTGTGATAGTGGCAAAGCGAAGAAATGACATAAACGTCTATGCCGGATACGCTTGCTTATAATCAGTTTGTTGACCAGCCGTTTCAGACAACGGTGCGTGACCGTGTGACATTAGACGGCATCGGGCTTCATTCTGGTCGGTTTGTTGAATTATCAATTTGTCCGGCCCCAGCAAATACTGGCATCAAGTTTCGTCGGATTGATATTGATGCCAAGTTGCAAACTGTTGAGGCGCATGCCAAATACGCCGAACAAGCCCGTCTGTGCACGCGGATTGTGAATGGTGACGGCATTGGCCTTGAAACAATCGAACATATGATGGCGGCGTTTGCCGGGGTTGGGTTGGACAATGCGGTTGTCGAAATCAATGCCCCAGAAGCGCCCATTTTAGATGGCAGCAGCCAACCTGTTCTGGATGCAATCAACGCAATTGGCCTTGAACTGTTACCGGCACGGCGCAAACATATCATTGTCACCAAGCCAGTTATGGTCAGCCTTGATGATGGTGCTTGGGCGCGACTGGACCCGTGCGAACAACTAGAAATCAACATTGAAATTGTGTTTGACGATGCGGCGATTGGCAACCAGACGCTGGCCTATCGCCACAGGGATGGTAGCTTTGCCGCTGAATTGGCGTCTGCCCGTACATTTTGTCAATTGCGTGATGTTGAATTGATGAAAAATGCCGGGCTGGCACTTGGTGGGTCGCTTGACAACGCGGTTGTCGTTGATGACGGCAAAATATTAAATGATGGGGGCTTGCGCATGGAGCGTGAATTCGTCCGTCACAAAGCGCTGGATTGCCTTGGTGATCTGTTGCTTCTTGGCATGCCGGTCAAGGCCAAAATGACGGCCCACCGCCCCGGACACGCCCTTAGCACAAAATTAGTGCAAGCGCTTTTAAATGACCCCAGAGCGTTCAAAATTGTTGAAGCTGGCACCTCGCAAAGCCGTTCAGACAGCTATGTCTTGCCTGAACTTGCCGCCGCCGCCACCGCATAAACCGACCAAAACAGCCTCGCCCTGCGGCATATTCATTATTGCACCATTACGCACCCTTTTCAGGGGTGATTTATCGGGCTATTGTGTTGTCCGGCATAGCCGTTTATGTCGTGAAGATTGGCCATGATACGCGGGGTCCCCAGTGACAAATTTATCTAAATCCATGATGCTCATCTGTTGCTGTATGATGGCGGCCTGTTCATCAACACCAGAGGTGCCAGAACAAGTCGAACAACCCGTTGATGTTTTATATAATGACGCGCTGGCTACCGCCCTTAATGATGACCCTAAAAAAGCCGCACCAAAATTTGAAGAGGTGGAACGTCAACACCCATATTCTGCGCTTGCTGTGCGGGCGCAAATTATGGCGGCTTGGTCATTCTACGAAGGTAATGACTATACCCGCGCCGTGGCCGCGCTCGACCGGTTTGTCGAACTCAACCCCGCCAGTGAATTTGTTGAATATGCCTATTATCTGAAAGCATTGAGTTATTATGAACAGATTGTTGATGTGGAACGCGACGCGGCAATGACAGAATTGGCCATGCAAGCATTTGAAGAATTAGTTCGGCGCTTCCCGCAAGGCACCTATGCACGTGATGCCCAACTCAAGATTGACCTGACGCGGTCGCATCTTGCTGGCAAAGAAATGGCTGTTGGCAGATATTACCTGAATAATCAGTTTTACAGTGCGGCCTTGCGCCGGTTTCATGCGGTCATTGAAAAATATGACACCACCAATCAGGTGCCCGAGGCACTGCACCGAAGCGCCGAGGCCTATTTGGCGATTGGCCTGATTGAAGAAGCCAGACGAATGCAACAGGTCGCCGTCTATAATTATCCTGATTCTATTTGGACACAGCGCCTTGTCGAATTGATTGCCGACCCGGAAAAACCCGCGCCAAAAGGCCTATTTGAACGATCGGTTGATGCTGTTACCTCAATTTTTGATTAACCAATGCTGGCCAGCCTAAGTGTCTCAAACATTGTTTTGATCGAACAGCTCACCCTTGATTTTGAGCCGGGCTTGACTGTGCTTACTGGGGAAACCGGTGCCGGAAAATCGATCTTGCTGGATGCGTTGGGGCTGGCGCTGGGGAGCCGCGCCGATTTTGGCTTGATCCGGCAAGGTAGCCAACAGGCCCAGGTATCAGCCATTTTTAATATAAACCGGACAAGTCCGATTTGGGCGCTTGTTGAAGACGCTGGCATTTCATCTGAAGACCAATTGATTTTGCGCAGACGGCTAAAATCTGACGGCAAATCAACAGCCAGCATCAATGATGTGCCGGTGTCTGTCGGTCTGTTGCGTCAGGTTGGCGACATGTTGGTTGAAATTCAAGGACAGTTTGAAGGGCGTGGATTGCTCGACACCAGCACGCATATAGCCTTATTGGACCGGGCGGCAGGCCACCAGCAGCGCCTAACAGAATTGAAACAAAGTTGGCAGAGTTGGGCCGAGGCCCGCGCGGCACTGGCACAAGCACGACAGGCCCTAAGCGATGCCAAGGCAGAAGAAGACTGGTTGCGTGATGCGGTAGAGGTTTTAGACCAATTGACCCCGCAAACCGGTGAAGAAGACAGCCTGTTAACCGAACGCACACGGCTTGCCAATGTCAGCAAAATTGGCGAACGCATCGCCCAAGCCGAAGACGCGCTATTTGGCGACACCGGGGCGCAAAATGCACTTGGCACGGCAATAAATGCCATTGAAAAGGCGGCTGAACTTGCTGGTGGCCCCCTAGATGAAACCTTGGCGGCATTACAACGTGCGGAAGCTGAATTCGCTGAAGCCAGCAGTTTGATCAATGCCGCGAGCGACAGTCTGGAGGCCAATCCTCTGCAATTAGAACAGCTTGACGATCGGTTGCATGCCTTGCGCCAACAAGCCAGAAAACATCATTGTGACATTGATGATCTGCCACAAATACACCAGACACTTGCCGCGCGGCTGGCTGGTATCGAAGACCAGTCTGGTCAAATTGGTGCCTTACAGGACGCGGCCACACAATGGCAAGACCGCTACCAGACATTGGCCGCCACCATCGATGCTGGCCGACGCGACGCCGCACAAAAACTCGACGCGGCGGTAGCGGCTGAACTGCCCCCGCTAAAGCTAGATGGGGCAATTTTCAAAACGGTGGTCACCCAACTTGACGAACAACAATGGGGACCAAATGGCACAAGCACAGTGCGGTTTGAAGCCAGCACAAATAAGGGCATGGCGCCCGGTCCAATTGATAAGATCGCATCAGGCGGCGAGCTTGCCCGGTTCTTACTGGCATTAAAAGTTGTTTTGGAGTCATCAAATGATCCGCGCAGTTTGATTTTTGACGAGGTTGATTCAGGCGTTGGCGGGGCTGTTGCCGCCGCTGTCGGGGAACGGCTGGCACGTCTGGGACAAGCGGTTCAGACGCTCGTCATCACGCATTCACCGCAAGTCGCGGCCAAGGGTGCACATCATTTGCGTATTTATAAAACCGCCTCTGATGATACGGTGATCAGTGGCACAGAAATATTAAACGCGGCCCAACGCACCGAAGAAATTGCCCGTATGCTGGCAGGTGAAACGATTACCGCCGAGGCCCGCGCCGCCGCCACCGCCTTGTTAGGGACATGACAGATGACCCCAAAAGCGGAAAAATTCACCCTGCAAACCACCCACCCCACTGATATGACCACCGCTGAAGTGGCGACTGAATTAGCCGGCCTTGCCGCCGAAATTGCGCGGCATGACGCACTCTATCATGGTCAAGATAACCCTGAATTAACCGATGCAGACTATGACCGGTTGGTGGCCCGCAACCGCCAGCTTGAAGCAGCCTATCCAGAATTGATCCGCGCGGACAGCCCGACAATGCGCGTTGGCACACCGCTATCTGGGTCAACCAACGCTGGTCATTTTGGCAAAATCAAACATGCCCGCCCCATGTTATCGCTGAATAATGGGTTTAGCGACGAAGACATTATCGATTTTGTCACGCGTGTGCGGAAATTCCTCTCCTTGCCTGACGATGCCGTTGCTGAATTTGTTGCCGAGCCAAAAATTGATGGCTTGTCGTTGAGCCTACGCTATGAGTCTGGCCATCTGGTGCAGGCGGCGACCCGCGGCGATGGCAGTGAGGGCGAGGATGTCACCGCCAATATCAACCGCGTCGATGCAATCCCGAAAATATTGACTGGCACGCCGCCGGCTATTTTGGAAGTGCGCGGCGAATTATATATGAACCGGGATGATTTTCTGGTGTTAAACAGCCAGCAACAAGACCAAGGCGGCCGGTTATTCGCTAATCCGCGTAACGCCGCCGCCGGATCTCTGCGCCAAAAAAATGCTGATATCACCGCGCGCCGCAACCTGCAGTTTTTTGCTTATTCGATTGGCGAGGCAAGTGCAGAGATCGCGCCAACACATTGGGCGTTTCTCGCCGCCCTGCGTGGCTTTGGGTTTGCTGTCAATGATCTGTCGGCAAAAAGCCAGACTGTCGATGGATTGCTGGCCACCTATGCGAAGATTGGCCAGAGCCGCCTGGACCTGCCCTATGACATTGATGGGGTTGTCTATAAAATTGACCGGCATGATTTTCAGGCCCGGCTTGGCCAAGTGGCACGCGCGCCACGTTGGGCGCTGGCACATAAATTCCCAGCTGAACAAGCCGAAACAACGATCAGCGCCATTGATATTCAAGTGGGTCGGACAGGGGCGCTAACCCCAGTGGCCCGGTTACAACCGCTTTCTGTTGGCGGCGTGATTGTATCCAACGCCACCTTGCATAATGAAGATGAAATCGCGCGCAAAGATATTCGCATTGGTGACCGTGTCGTGGTTCAGCGTGCCGGTGATGTTATTCCGCAAATTGTACGGGTGATCCCTGAAGCGCGGACCGGCAAGGAAACCAAATTTCTATTTCCAGACAGCTGTCCAATTTGCGGTGCTGACGCCATTCGCCCCGCGGGTGAAGCGGTACGACGCTGTCGTGGCGGTTTAAAATGTGCGGCGCAATTATTTGAGGGGCTAAAGCATTTCGTGTCGCGTGATGCCTTTGATATCGAAGGTCTGGGCGCCCGTCAGATCGAACAATTCATCGATCTGGGATGGATTACCAGCCCGGCTGATATTTTTGCACTGGCATCATACAAAGACGCCATGGCACAGCTTGATGGCTATGGCGATGTCTCTATTGCCAAATTACTCGCCGCCATTGATAGCCGCCGCCAGATTGGTATGGAACGGTTTATTTATAGTCTCGGCATCAGACAAGTCGGTCAGGCTACCGCCCGCCTCTTGGCACTGCATTATGGCGAGATGGATCAGATGATGACAGCATTGAACCCTGATGCTGATCTACTCGCCGCACATGCAGCCCTTGTTGACATTGATCAAATTGGTGCGGCGATGGCAGATGATATCATCAGCTTTTTTAGCACTCCCGATTTGTATCAGATCGTGCAAAAGCTGCTGGATGTCGTGACCGTTCTGCCGCCAGACCGCCCGGTCAATAACAGCCCCGTTTCTGGCAAGACAATCGTCTTCACCGGCACTTTGGAAAATATGTCGCGCGCCGAAGCTAAAGCCAAAGCAGAATCGCTTGGCGCCAAAGTGTCTGGGTCGGTATCAGCAAAGACTGATTTTTTGGTAGCGGGGGCGGATGCTGGATCAAAAGCCAAAAAAGCGGCGGCATTAGGCGTCGATGTCCTAGATGAAGCCGCTTGGCTGGCATTAATCAACGCCTCTTAATAACGACCTGCAACGGTGCCGCCTATAACGGCGTACAGGCCGCGGCCAACCATGTCTGGCATGTAGTGGGCAGAAACGGGGTTAATTCTGCCCGCACTCTTTGGTGATAATCATCCACCCATTGCCGTTCGGTGGGTGAAAGTAATTCGGGCCGAATTAAGCGGCGATCAAAGGGACAAAGGGTCAATGTTTCAAAACACAGAAAACCTGGATCAGATGCGTGGCACGCCACAACCAGATTTTCCAGCCTGATCCCATAGTGATCCGTCCGGTAATAACCGGGCTCATTCGACAACACCATACCCGCTTCAATCGCCACCGCGCCGCGTTTTGAAATGCTGGCCGGGCCTTCATGCACCGACAATACATGCCCCACGCCATGCCCGGTGCCATGGGCGAACTGCAACCCGGCTGACCATAATGGTGATCGCGCAATGCCGTCCAATTGCTGGCCGCTGGCACCACATTCAAAATGCGCCATAGCCAGCGCAATATGCCCGCGCAAGACATGAGTGAAGGCATCAACAACATCGCTTGGCGGTGGACCATCGCCAATCAACAAGGTACGGGTAATATCGGTTGTCCCGGTCTGGTAATGCCCCCCAGAATCCAACAGCAGAATATCACCGTCACAAAGCGTGCGGTCTTGGCCAGCCACAGCGCGGTAATGCACAATCGCACCATTCGGTCCGGTACCCGCTATGGTGGCAAAACTTGGCAGTAAAAATTCTGCTTGTTGTGACCGAAACTGTTCAAGAGTGGTGGCAATTTGGCTTTCTGTATAGCTGGCAGGTTCAATGCCAGACAGCCAGTGCAAAAATTTCACCATGGCCACACCATCATGATGATGCGCTTGCCGGAACCCGCTAATTTCTGTTTGGTTTTTACGCGCTTTCATTGGCGTGACTGGGCATGCCCCCGCAACCATCTCAACGTCGCTTGCGGCAAGCACAAATGACAATGATTGTGGCAGGCTGGCAGGTTCAACCAACACCGCATCGCCGGCACATAACGCCAATAGATGGGGCAAGTCAGCTAGCGGCATGACAGCGATATTCTGATCACTAATCGAGGCCAAGCGATCAGCATCGCCAAGCAACGTCAGGCCCTGATCACAATCAAAAAAGGCAAAACACAAATTTACTGGGGTACATGGCAAATCGCCCCCTCGCATATTGACCAGCCAGTTCACCGAGTCCACCCGGGTTAATAACGCCGCCCGCACATTTTGCTGCCGCAAATTTTCCGCCAGTGCCTGCAGCTTATCAGCCACGCATTGGCCAGCCACAGCGTCATCCATGCGCCATGCTGACGGTGCGGGCATTGGCGGTTGGTCGTGCCATATGGCATCAATCGGGTTGATATCGAGAGCTGTTACGCGGCCACCAGCTGTGCTTATGCTATCGTTAAACCGGTCATAAGTGGTCATGGTGACCAGCCGCGGGTCAATACCGATTGTCAATCCATCGACCGGGTGCCGTTCAAAATAGTCATCTAGCCCATCTTGCGGCAATGTATAGCAGTGCCAATCTGCCGGATCTGTTTGTGCCAGCATTTGCAAACTATAGCGCCCATCGCTGAACAGTGCCGCGGCATCTGCCGTGACAAGGGCGTAGCCAGCTGAACCAGTAAAGCCGGAAATATAGGCAAGCCGTTCGTCACCCGGCGGCACCTCTTCACCCTGAAACATATCTTCCCGGCCAATAACCATCCCATCAAGCCGCTGTTTGGCCATTTGGGTGCGTAACTCGGCAAGGCGCGTTTTTACCCCATCTGGCATCGGCCTCTCCACAAATAGGGCATCGCCGCAAAACCGGCCGGGCGCATCACTAGCGTTGTCCACTCACCAATACGGATTTGTTGCCAACAACGCATTTTTTGCGCTTGATAGGCGGTGCGGACCGCCACCGCCTGTTCGTTCAGAATACCAGACAAAATAAGCCAGCCATGCCGTGCTAGATGCGGGCATAGATCCGGTGCCATCCGCATCAATGGCCGGGCTAAAATATTAGCAAATATGACATCATAAGGGGCTGACTGCCGGACAATACGACTGCCAAACCCATGTGATACCGCCAGATGCATTGTTGCTGGCGCAATATTATTCAACCGGCGGTTGATAGCAGTGACGCGAATAGCCACCGGGTCATTATCGGCGGCGGTGATGGTGGCTGCTGGCCAAATCCGGTGCGCCGCCATCGCCAGAATGGCCGAACCACACCCCATATCCAGAATCCGGCGCGGCGCGGCATCAGGGATCATTTGCAGGGCGCGCAAGCACCCTTCGGTCGTCGGATGGGTGCCAGACCCAAATGCTAACGATGCATCAACGAGAAGCGGCAGGCACCCAGCGGGTGGGGCTTGTTTGATATGACTGCCATAGACCCAGAAACGGCCAATTTTCCGCGGCGGAAATGCGGCGCGATTTTCTGCCAGCCAATCGCGCGCCGGTAGATCAGTGACAATTAACGGCGACGGGGCGAGCGCCTGTTTTTCGAATAACGGGGCCAATAATGAGGTGGCTATGGACAGGTCGGGCTGGTCGTGAAACAGCGCCTCAATCAGCCAGTCCCCGGCCCCATGCCGGCGATAGGAAACCGCGGCGCTATCCAGCAATTCGCTGAACACCATTTCGAATCCAGCAAGATCCCGATCAGTGAGCTTTGCCGGCAATTCTAATGACAGACATAATAGCTGGCTCATGGTTTACTCACAAATCCTGCCACGACTTTTTTATGCCCAGCTTTGTCAAAGGCAATTTCCAGCTTGTCGCCATCAATAGACCGGATGTTGCCCATACCAAATTTTTGATGAAACACCCGGTCCCCGGTGGCAAAATCTGTGGTGTTATGTTCTGGTTTCCAGCCATTATCTGCCCGGTTTTGCTGTTGCGCCGCCATGCGCCGCCACCCCGGGCCATAGCCATTTGTTGCGGCGATATCGAGTCTGGCTGACGTGGACCGGCCTAAACCCAAACCAGATGACATGCCTTGGGCCATATCCTCGACGATGTTTTCTGGCGGTAATTCTTGCACAAAGCGTGACGGGATTGCTGACTGCCACTGCCCATGGATCCGCCGGCTACTGGCAAAGCTGATATATAAATTTTTGCGCGCCCGGGTGATTCCGACATAAGCCAAACGACGTTCTTCCTCCAAACCGACAGCACCGCTTTCATCTATCGTGCGCTGGCTTGGAAACACGCCTTCTTCCCATCCGGGCAGAAACACCGTGTCAAATTCCAGCCCTTTGGCCGCATGCAAGGTCATCAGCGTGACTTCGCCTTGCTGGTTTTCAGTATCGCCATCCATAACCAGCGCAATATGTTCCAAAAACCCCTGCAGCGAATCAAAATCTTGCATGGCGTTGACAAGTTCGGTCAAATTTTCCAGCCGCCCCGGGGCATCCGGGGATTTATCCAACTGCCACATCTGGGTATAGCCAGACTCATCCAACACCATGCGGGCAAGATCAGTATGATGCATTTGCCCGGCTTGGTCGCGCCAACGCTTTATATCTTTGATAAAATCAGTCAGCGCGTGACGCGCCGCGGGTCGCAATTCATCCGTGTCAACCAGATCCATCGCCGCCGCCAAAAGCGGTTTACCCGAAGCACGCGCCTGAATATGAACCGCCTGCAAACTGGCGGTACCCAAGCCGCGTTTTGGCAAATTAATAATGCGTTCAAACGCCAGATCATCTGCCGGCTGGGCGATTAACCGCAAATAGGCAATGGCATCACGAATTTCGGCTCTTTCATAAAACCGTGCCCCCACAACCCGGTATGGCAGGCCAATGGCAATAAATCGTTCTTCAAATTCACGTGTTTGAAACCCGGCCCGCACCAGCACGGCCACCTGTGACAAATCGGCCCCGTCAGATAGCATCGATTCAATCTGACTGGAGATGCTGCGGGCTTCGTCAGCCCCATCCCAATAGCCATTGACCTTTACCTTGTCGCCATCACCCGCCGCGGTATAGAGGGTTTTGCCCAATCTGGCCTCGTTCCGCGCAATAACACGCGACGCCGCCGCCAGAATATGACCAGTTGATCGGTAATTTTCCTCAAGCCTGACTGTTTTGGCACCGGAAAAATCACTCTCAAAGCGCAAGATATTACCAACCTCTGCACCGCGCCAGCCATAGATAGATTGGTCATCATCACCCACACAACACAGATTATTGCGCTTGCCGGTCAATAAACGTAACCACAGATATTGCGCCACATTGGTGTCTTGATATTCATCAACCATGATATGCGTAATTCGCGATTGATAGTCCGCCAGCACATCTGCATGTTTGGTGAAAATGGTCAGCATATGCAGTAATAAATCGCCAAAATCAGCGGCATTCAATGCGATCAGCCGGTTTTGATAATTTTCATATAACTGCCTGATACGGCCATTGGCAATGTCCCCGGCCTCGGCAAGATCGATCTTGTCCGCCGTCAGCCCGCGATCTTTCCAGCGCGAAATCACCCCAGCCAGCATGCGCGCTGGCCAGCGTTTCGGGTCGATATCATCTGCCGCCATAAGCTGTTTTAATAATCTGATCTGATCATCAGCATCCAGAATGGTGAAATCAGATTTCAACCCAACCAAATCTGCATGGCGCCGGAGCATCCGCGCTGCCAGGGCGTGAAATGTACCCAGCCAGACTTGCTCTGCCATTGGGCCAACAAGCTGGCTGACCCGCATTTTCATCTCACGCGCGGCTTTGTTGGTGAAAGTAACCGCCAGAATATTCCATGGTTTTGCCGTACCTGTCGCCACAAGTTCAGCCAGCCGTGACGTCAATACACGCGTTTTGCCGGTGCCAGCACCAGATAACACCAGCAACGGACCATCAAGGGTCGTCACGGCCTCGCTTTGGGCCGCATTCAATCCATCAAGCCATACCGGAGCGGGTTGTTCTACGAGATCATTCATGATGGCATCAAATTCGCAAATGCAGACATGCCGGTCAATCACAATGCGGGTTCTTTTTCGCTTTCTAGATTATTTTTCACCACAATAAAACATGTGAATCATTTTGATATTTTCATGTCTTCCTATATTGTCGCGATATGGCAAATGTAAAAATGACAGTGGCATCCAATTTTTGGCGTATAGGCTGGCTATTTTGGCGCGGCGGTTTTGGCATATTGGTACTCGGCATGCTGGCGGGTTGCAGTAGCACCCCCGAAGCAAACCGCAGTGACCTGCGTGACCCCTATGAGACCACTAACCGCAAAATTTTTGCGTTTAACATGGGGGTCGACAGCTATGTGCTTGAACCAGTTGCCGATGGCTATCGGACAAACGTGCCGGATGCTGGGCGCCATGCCATCGATAATCATCTGGACTGGGCCGGTTTGCCATCAACTGCGCTGAATTCAACAATTCAGGGTGACTTGGAAAATGCGGCGCTGGCAACCATCCATTTTGCGATCAATGGATTGACCCTTGGTTTTGCCGATCTGACGGAAAATCCCGGCGCTGTCGAAAAACGTGATTTTGGGCAAACATTGGCGCGTGCGAACGTGCCTGAGGGTCATTATCTGATGGTGCCATTGCTGGGGGCGCATACTGGCCGCGATCTGACCGGCCGGGTTGTCGACAGCCTGACAAACCCGCTTGCATTTTTTCAGGCTGGCAATGTGGGTAGCGCGATGCGCACCGCCCAAATACCAACAAGGGCCGTTGCCTTTCGGGCGAACAATTTTGACACCATTAATGACATAAAATATAATTCAATAGACAGCTATGCACGCACACGGTCGCTCTATTACCAAATGCGGGCCGGTGCGCTTCGTGATCGGCGCAACAAAGATCAGGCACCAACCGCCACTGATGACCAATTTGACGCATTTTTTGATGAGTCCGCAAAATGATCTGGCATAAGAAACTGACATCTAAACGATTGTTTGCGTTTGCCTTATATTTCAAAAGAGCGCGCCTATTTTTAGCCTGTGCCATGATGTTTTTGGTTGGCAGTCAGACCAGCTTTGCTGGCACCAGCCAGATCGATAGCGCCAACAAGCTGGTGACACAGATGATGGTTGAGGTTGAGTCAATCCTCGCCAAGGATCTTAATGACGATATGGCGCGCCGCGAAAATGTATCGGCATTGTTTGACCGCTATTTTGATTTACCCACCATTGCAAAATTTTCGGCTGGCCCCTATTGGCGTGCCGCCGATGCAGACCAAAAAACCGCCTATGAATCAGCCATGCGTGATGTGATTATTGGCACGGTGGTGCGTAATTTTGATCAATTGTCCGGGCTTAAATTTACCGCCACTGACAGTCAAGCCAAAGGCAAGCAGCTTGTGCTGGTCAATGGCACTTTTACCGATATAAATCAACAGCAACCGCCCATCGCGGTCGGTTGGCGGGTGATCACAGCAGATAATAAACCGCCGCTGATTCTAGATGTTGAGATTGAAAATATTTCAATGCTAGTCACGCAAAAACAAGAAAACATTGCCATCATTCGGAAAAATGAGGGGCAATTTGCGGCCTTAATTGACGCCATGATAAAGCGTAGCCAAGCCAATAATTAGCCGCACCGCCCAGCGCCTGATCATGGGTATATTATCAGCGGCTTAATGGCTTATATTTGATCCGGGTTGGACGATCCGCTTCAGCACCAAGGCGGCGTTTCTTGTCCGCCTCATAGGCTTCATAATTCCCTTCAAACCACTCAACATGGCTATCGCCTTCAAATGCCAGAATATGCGTGGCAATTCGATCAAGGAACCAACGGTCGTGACTGACCACAACCGCGCATCCGGCAAATTCTTCCAGCGCTTCTTCAAGTGCCCGCAAGGTATCAACATCGAGGTCGTTGGTTGGTTCATCAAGCAACAGCAAATTTGCCCCACTTTTCAGCATGCGGGCCAAATGCACCCGGTTACGTTCACCGCCCGATAGCTGGCCAACTTGTTTTTGTTGGTCTGCACCCCGAAAATTGAACTGACCCACATAGGCCCGTGACGCCATGGTCCGCTTGCCAAGCTCAATTTCATCTAAACCGTCGGAAATCACCTCCCAGACAGTTTTTTTGTCATCAAGGGCATCGCGCGACTGATCGACATAGCCAAGCTTGACCGTATCCCCGACAACAAAATCACCTTTATCAACCGACTCCTCGCCAGTGATCATACGGAACAGGGTGGTTTTGCCGGCACCGTTTGGACCAATTACCCCAACAATACCACCGGGTGGCAAACGGAATGACAAATCATCAATCAACAACCTGTCACCAAATGCCTTGCTGATGGCATTGGCATTGATCACGATATCCCCCAAACGCGGCCCCGCCGGAATGCTGATGCGCGCTGTATCAACCTGTTTCTGCTGGCCTTCAGCCAAGAGCTTTTCATAGGCGTTGATCCGCGCCTTTGATTTGGCCTGCCGCGCCTTTGGGGCGGCCCGCACCCAGTCAAGTTCACGCGATAATGATTTAACCCGGGCATCATCAGCGCGGCCCTCTTGTTCAAGCCGCTTTTGCTTTTGCTCCAACCAGCCGGAATAATTACCCTCATACGGAATACCAGCACCGCGATCCAGCTCAAGAATCCAACCTGCCACTTCATCAAGGAAATAGCGGTCGTGGGTGATGGTCACCACCGTACCCGGGAAATCATGCAGAAATTTTTGTAACCACGCCACAGATTCGGCATCAAGATGGTTTGTTGGTTCGTCAAGGAGCAACATGTCTGGCGCACTCAGAAGAAGTTGGCAAAGCGCCACGCGGCGCTTTTCACCACCAGATAATTTCGTCACATCAGCGTCACCGGCCGGCACGCGCAACGCATCCATTGCAATTTCGGCCTTGCGCTCAAGATCCCAGCCATCAATGGCATCTATCTCTTCTTGCAATTCTGCCTGTTCGGCGATGACCGCATTCATCTCATCATCGGTCATTTCTTCAGCAAATTTGGCGCTCACCTCATTGAAGCGGTCGACAAGCTCTTTCGCCCGCCCCATACCAGCCAACACATTACCAGCGACATCCAATGACGGGTCCAGTTCTGGTTCTTGTGGCAGATAGCCAACTTTAATGCCATCCGCGGCCCATGCTTCACCCTGAAATTCAGTTTCAATGCCAGCCATGATCCGAAGCAAAGTTGACTTACCAGCCCCGTTCAGCCCCAATACACCAATTTTTGCACCCGGCAGAAATGATAGGCTGATATTTTTCAACACTTCCTTGCCACCCGGCCAGGTTTTGCTGAGACGGCTCATTACATAAACATATTGATGGCTGGCCATGATCCTGTGCTGTGTCCCTTTTTATATATGACGTCTGTAACAGACGTCATATGTATCTTTTTTTCGGCGGTAAGGCTAGTCACCATTGCCGCATTTGCCAGCCCGGCATCAAACGGCCATGTGAAAGTTAGGCTTGCTTTCACTTTCCAGCGTAGATTAGGCTGAAATTCAGACAACCGGCGGGTGTTGCAGGGCGTTTACAATGATCACACTTATTCCCCCAATGGGTATTTTGATTGATATCCCGCTTGGCATCCTGATGTGGAGCATGCTGGCGCAATTTGTGCTGGGTATTTTTCTGCGTGATGACAGCCGTCTGGCACTTGTGCGCCTTATTCGCGGGTTAAACACGCCGATATTATTTTTATCGGGATTGATTCAACCAAGCTTTATCAATGATCGGTTGGCGCCGGTATATGCGGCGCTGGTTTTATTTATTGCCCGCTATTATCTGTTCCCGCTGATTATCGGCTTTGATGTTGAGAGTTTTTCACAGATGCCACTGGAAAAGCTATTACTGTCAGCCAAGGCTGATCTGGGACTATAATGCATCAAAATTGTCTAGGGTGTTGATGTACGGAGTTCAATTTGCCGTTGTAGCCGCCCAGATCGGTCAAAATGCCAAATCTGTTGACGGTTTTCTTGTTCGATCAGCAATAGCATCTGGCCCTTTTCACCAAGACTGGCACTGGTAACGCGCGCCCCCTCGGGCAGGATGATTTCAGCTTGGCGCGGTTCCGCATTTTGTTCCATAGCGGTCAACCGGCTGTATATCGTCACCACGATCACCACCAACGCCGCGACAATAAGAATGGCCATTATCACACTCATCGCCTTAATCAGCCCCAAATGGCGCACGATTGGTGATTGAGGGATTGTTGCCTCATCATCTTTTGCGCTACTGTCGCGTGTCATGACCGAGTCCTTTACCCAAGATAAATCACAACTCACGCTACAAGCTGATGCCGATTGTGGCAATGACCGTATCGATCGGTTTCTGGCAAACGCGTTTCGTGATGACCAAGAGCCACTGTCGCGAAGCCGGATCAAAGCGCTGATTCTCGATCATCAGCTTAGCGAGAATGGCAGCACCCTATCCGATCCATCTGCACCGGTCAAATCTGGTGCCACTTATGTTTTGACCCTGCCACCGCCGGTTGATGCCACACCCAAAGCTGAGAATTTACCGCTCGACATCTTATTTGAAGATGACCATATCATCGTTATTAACAAGCCGGTTGGGCTGGTTGTTCATCCAGCCCCCGGGTCACTTACCGGCACGCTTGTAAATGCCTTGATTGCCCATTGCGGCGAGAGCCTGACTGGAATTGGCGGGGTGCTACGCCCGGGCATCGTACACCGGCTTGATAAAGACACATCAGGCGTAATGATCGCCGCAAAAACAGCGGTGGCGCATGCGAATTTGACCAGCATGTTTGCCGCCCATGATCTTGACCGGCGCTATCAGGCGTTGGTCTGGGGTACGGAAATAGACCGGGATGGCACCGTTGATGCGCCGCTTGGGCGGTCGAATTATGACCGCAAAAAACAGGCGGTAACGTCAAAAGGCCGGCATGCCATTACCCACTGGCAAACATTGCGCAGTTTCCCGCCCTTTGCGACATTGCTGGAATGCCGGCTAGAGACTGGCCGCACCCATCAAATCCGGGTGCATATGGCGCATATCGGGCGCTCTATCATTGGTGACCCATTATATGGCCGCGCACCGCGTGCCGGACAAATGCCCGATGTCACCGCCCGCACCTGTCTTGCCCAATTGCGCGGCTTTGGACGACAAGCCCTGCATGCCGCGCATCTTGGCTTTGCCCATCCGGTGACCGGCACCCCGCTTAGCTTCACCAGCCAATTACCAGACGACATGCAAACACTTATCCACATCATGGATCACGCTATCGCCGCACGCGCACGTGGCTAGATTTAATCTAGTGTATTGATTTTTATATATTTATTCTAATTGAATGGCCAAATAAACCGGTTTATTATTGCCCATTGATGCATAAACAGCCCGGCTTTCTGTCAATCAGATACCGATCTGTGCATATTTCAGAAATATTGAAAAAGAGTTTTGCTGAATTGAGCCTTATTCCTGCCCCGATTTAGTGATCTTATTGTACCTATAGAGACAGGCAAATTTAACGTAAGGAGTGCCCGGTAATGGCCGCCAAATCGATGCTTCCCGCGATCAGTCCAGACGGTAATCTATCTCGCTATCTGGACCAAATCCGCGCGTTTCCTATGCTGGAACCGGGCGAGGAATATATGCTGGCGAAAGCATGGAAAGACAAAGGCGATGTCGCCGCCGCGCACAAGCTGGTCACCAGCCATCTGCGCCTTGTGGCAAAAATTGCCATGGGGTATCGCGGCTATGGCCTGCCGGTTGCCGATCTGATCTCTGAGGGTAATCTTGGCATGATGCATGCGGTGAAAAAATTTGAGCCAGAAAAAGGCTTTCGTCTGGCCACTTACGCCATGTGGTGGATTAAAGCCGCCATTCAGGAATATATTTTGCGGTCTTGGTCGCTTGTCAAAATCGGTACCACAGCCGGTCAGAAAAAGCTGTTTTTCAACCTGCGCCGAATCAAGGGGCAGATCCAAGCTATTGATGATGGCGACTTGAAACCAGAACAAGTCACGCAGATTGCCACCCAGCTTGATGTCAGCGAAGACGAAGTCATCTCGATGAACCAGCGGATGGCCGGCAATGACCGGTCGCTGAATGTGCCGCTTAGCCGCGACAATGAAGGCGGCGGCGAATGGCAAGACTGGCTGGAAGATGACAGCCAAGACCAAGAAGCGAAATTTGCCGAACATGAAGAATATGATGCGCGCAAAAACCTGATGGTTGACGCGATGCAAGGTTTAAACCCGCGTGAACAACGTATCTTGACCGCACGGCGCTTGTCCGAACCCCCATTGACACTCGAAGACCTTGCCGCAGAATTCAATATCAGCCGCGAACGCATCCGGCAGATTGAGGTCCGCGCGTTTGAAAAATTGCAAAAAGCAGTGCGCGATAAGGCGGCGGCGCTGAAATTATTGCCGCATATCGAGGCAGAGGACATAGCCTAAGGCACATGGAACCGGCACAAACCGACCTTAGGTCAATTCAAGACAGTAAAAAGCTATCCCTCAAACGGGTCTTTGACCAAAATCGTGTCGTCGCGTTCTGGGCTTGTTGACAGCAAGGTCACTGGCATTTTTGTCAGTTCTTCGACACGCCGGATATATTTTACCGCATTAGCTGGCAAATCTGCCCAGCTCCGCGCACCAAAGGTACTGTCCTGCCAGCCGGGCATTTCCTCATATACCGGCTTGCAGGCCGCTTGTGCGCCCATGTCAGACGGGAAATAATCGAGAATTTTATCACTGCCGTCACATTGGTAGCCAACGCAAATTTTCAACATATCGAACCCATCAAGCACATCAAGCTTGGTCAAGGCCATACCACTAATACCGGCAACATGACCGGCTTGTCTGACCATCACCGCGTCAAACCAACCACAACGGCGTTTGCGACCAGTCACCGTGCCAAATTCACGCCCACGCTCACCCATTCGGTCGCCATCCGCGCCAAAATCTTCGGTTGGAAACGGGCCACTACCAACACGCGTTGTATAGGCCTTGGTGATACCAAGAACAAAGCCAATATCGGTGGGGCCGATGCCAGCCCCGGTTGCCGCCTGCCCGGCCACAGTATTGCTTGACGTGACAAATGGATAGGTACCATGGTCAATATCAAGCATCACCCCTTGGGCGCCCTCAAACAAAATGCGCTTATTATCGGACCTGGCCACCGCCAGAAAGCGCCAGCTTTGCCCGGAAAAAGCCAGAAGCTGGTCACGCATTGCCAGAAGATCAGCATAGATGGCCTTGGCATCTGCCGCTGGTTGACCGGCAGCGGCCAGCCAAACATTATGATGCGCCACCAGTGCATCAAGCTTGTCAGCAAGTGTCGATTCAGATGCTAGATCGCCCAGTCTGACCGCCCGGCGCGCCACTTTATCTTCATAGGCCGGGCCAATACCGCGACCAGTCGTGCCTATTTTCTGCGCACCGCGCAACGCTTCACGCGCGGCGTCGACAGCCTGGTGAACTGGCAAGATCAGCGCGGCCGATTCAGACACCAACAATGTCTGCGGCGTAATTTCTGCGCCTTGCGATCGCAATAAATCTATTTCTTTGAGCAAATGCGCCGGGTCAATCACCACCCCATTGCCGATGACCGACATTTTGCCGGGGCGTACAATTCCCGATGGCAACAGCGATAATTTATATTCAACCCCATCAATAACCAGCGTATGACCGGCATTATGGCCACCTTGAAACCGTACAACCACATCCGCACGGCTCGATAACCAATCAACAATTTTGCCTTTGCCCTCATCACCCCATTGGGCGCCAATAACCGCTACAT